>CAZQTJ010000207.1:0-4371 GCA_964596035.1 uncultured Cocleimonas sp.
TAATAATAGCTCTTATGATAAGAGCGTCGCTTACCTGCGCGTTGCGTAATAATGCCTTCTATCTGGCTTTCGCCCGAGATTTCAATTGTCTCATATAGATCATTTAAAGGAGCAAGAAAGTATTTATCTCCTACAATGCGTAGCTGGCGGAAAATATATTCACCTTTATTATCTTTTGCAAAGACGTAAGAGCCGTCACGATAAGCGGTGCTAGGGTCTATGATGATAATACATCCTGCTGCAAACTCAGGCTCCATACTGTCGTCGAGTGTACGCAGCGCAAAAGGTTCCGATGCCGAACAGCCACCATCACTTAAATTCTGCTTAAAGGCATCTTGAATGTGTATTTTAGTTTCTTCCATGGTGTGTTCCTGTACTAATTGTTCTGACTAATAGAATCTATAAAATGAGCAAGTTTAATATCTTTTTGCGTAATGCCACTAGACTCGTGTGTTATTAAATCAATTACCACACGGTTATAAACATTTGACCATTCGGGATGATGATTATCGCGCTCTGCCACAAGAGCAACTTGCGTCATAAAAGCGAAGGCAGAGATGAAGTCTTTAAACGTTAGCTCTTTATGTAATTTACCCTCTATCACTTCCCAAGCATTTAACGTTTTCACGGATTCTTCAAGAGCCTGTGGCGATAGTTTAGTCATTTTTTGGCGCATCCTTATTTCTACTAAACTCTGTTTCTTGTACGTGGCGCTCTGGTACATACCATGCTAGTTTTTCATGAAGTTGCACCACATTACCGATAATGGTTAAAGTGGGTGCGCGTACTCCTGTCTCTTTGACCAACTGCGGTAAATTACCGACCGTACCAATATGCACACGTTGATTACGTGTTGTACCTTGCTCGACTAATGCCGCAGGTGTATCTGCTGATAGTCCATGCGCTTGTAATTGCTCGCTGATAACACGTATGCCTGTTAAACCCATGTAGAAAACAATCGTATGATTAGGTTGGACTAATTGCTCCCAGTTAAGGTTGATACTGCCATCTTTTAAATGACCTGTCGCAAAGGTAACAGATTGAGCAAAATCACGATGCGTTAAGGGAATGCCAGAGTAAGAGGCGCAACCAGCCGCAGCGGTAATGCCAGGAACGACTTGGAACGGCACATTATTTTCTGCCAATGTTTCGATCTCTTCGCCGCCACGTCCAAAGATAAACGGGTCGCCCCCTTTTAGACGTAAAACACGTTTGCCCTGTATGGCAAGCTCTACCAATAAGTCATTGATCTTATCTTGAGGTACGGCGTGATTGTCCTTTTCTTTACCCACATAAAAGCGTTCGGCATTCTTGTTTGCCATCGCTAATATAGGCTGAGAAACGAGACGGTCATAGACGATGACATCGGCTTGTTGCATTAAACGCACGGCTTTGAAGGTGAGTAGGTCAGGGTCACCAGGCCCTGCACCAACAAGATAGACTTCACCCATTGGGTTTTTCTCTTCACCCGCTATTAAAGTATCGTCTAATAATTTACGCGCTGCACTGTCTTGACCTGCGTAAACCAATTCTGCAAACGAGCCTTTTAGTGCAGACTCCCAAAACTTTTTACGTTGTTTTTGAGTTGGAAAATGTGCTTTAACTTTTGCACGATATTCTTCTGTGATAGCAGCTAGTCGTCCACAGGCAGCGGGGATCATCGTTTCTAACTTCATGCGTAGCTGTCTAGCGAGTACAGGAGAAGCACCCCCTGTCGATACTGCAATGGTTACGGGTGATCGATCAAGCACTGAAGGAACAATAAAGCTACAAAGCTCAGAGTTATCAGCCACGTTAACGGGGATATTTTTACTATCGGCTAAGGACGCAATCTGAGCATTAACTTCCGTCTTATTGGTTGCTGCAAACACAATAAAGCAATTCTCTAAGTCTGAAGCCTCAAAGCTTTTCGCGGTATAATTTATAAGTTTAGCATCAACTTTTTGTTGTAAGTCATCACTTATTTTAGGTGATACAAGCTTTATTTTTGCACCCGAGTTAAGCAAGTTATCAACTTTACGTGTCGCAACCGAACCGCCACCGACGACAAGACAAAGGCGATTTTTTAAGGTAAGAAAGATGGGAAAGTGATTCATATAATTCCTATAGGGAGATGCTGTGTAAAGCCTGATTATAGAATGATTTTAATAACATGAGACCTTTGCACGAAAAATAGGGCAAATAAAAATAGCGTCATTTCTTTTACCATCCTTTCATATAAACATCTCAATATCATCATTTTTTACTACGCCGTTTGGGGCGTACTTGGCAGGCGGCAATATCTTGAACAATCAGGCTATACGGTATTTTATTGATACTGCCATAGTGTAATAAGGTAGCATCAATAACTTGGTGGATATTTTCAACCGTATCAGGGGCTTTATCGGGTAGCGTATCATCATTAGCAAACATGAGTTTTTGCAAGCCCATCATGCCGCCTGCTTGTACTCGTAGCTCTTTATTGTGGGGCATCGGCCCGTCAATGGTAACCACTTTAAGCACAAAGCGTGCATTGTCACGCATACTATTTAATAGCTCAGTGCAATGCGCTAATGTCTTTTCAGATCGGCAGGCGACACCTTCGCGTGTGGCAATTAAAAATCGATGTTTTAAGTCACAATCACAGCGACGATTATTCATCGATTTTTCAAAGACACAACGATTGGGGTTAACGCTGTTGTAGGTGTCACGGTACTGATCTTCATCCATGATAGAGGGCGATTACTTTTCCCATTCCATGACAACCGATTCTTCACGCTTTTCCATTAATAACTCTTCGGCACCTAACTCGGTTGCAGCATGAACCAGTTTAAAAAGAATGCCACCATCAATAGGAACCGTTGCGCGTTGTTCACGTGTAAAGTTACGCGCATCTTTATAAGCTTCAAACGATTTTAGAAATTCTAAGTTTTTCAACACAGGGGTGGGCTGGGTTATTTTAAAAACATAGTAAGGCATGGTTTATTCCTTAAAAAGTGGGGTAAGTGGGACTTCAGCAAGTTAATTTAATTGCAAAAAAAGCCATTATTGCTAGATGTTTTTTCCATTATGACATAAGTATATCTACTTTTTCTAATAAAGGTGTAGTTAGTGGGAGTAATTTTCTCCGCATAACAATGCCAACGGAATCATTACCACTAAATATGGGGGTTAAAGTATTTTCTCCAAGTTGTGACAGTAAGATAAGTGCAGAAAATTTATTCAGATACTTGTCATCCAATATTTCTAGCAAAGCATTTAAATCAGGGTAATGATTGCTTGAAACCTTAGAAAATAGGGCGGTACGCTCTATGGCTTCTTCGATAGTGTGTGCGCCACGTCGTTCGGGGTAGGGGAGATTAAAAAATTGTTTAATCGAAATAAACAAAGAAATAATAACATCTTGGTCAACAGGTTTTTTCAAGGCATTCTTTAATGTCTGTAGCCACTTTTGCCCCTCTTCAGATAAGATTCTACACAATGCTTTAGCGTAAATATTATCCTCATCTATTAATGTTTGTAAATTCTCTGTAACGGCAGGAAGGGTTGCACAAGGTTTTTTTGATATGGGAATTTGCTTAGGATCAGCGTGGAGAAAGCCCACATAAAAAGGGTTGCGTCGTTTTGCTTTTGTCCATAAAGATTCTCTTTGCTTTTTGCTAATAAGGTCGCCCTGCAAGCATAAGCGCACCATATTCACAATATCCAGTTGGCGTTCTTCAAACGGTAAAAACTCCATCAGGTATTCCGCAAGCTCTTTACCCAGCTCGCCTGCAACAACTTCGGGGTACTCCAGTAAACGTCGCGCTACCTCTGTTGTCGGGTGCGCCCACCAAGCACGCATCGCAATTTCATGGCTTACATTGGGCGAGTAAACCACCGCAATGACTGCCTCAGGTTCACCCAGTAGTAGCATATGCTCTAAGGTATTATCCGCTTGTCCCATGCGCGTCCAACGCTTTATATACATAGGATACCCTCCTGGTGAGCCAGTGGTTTTCATCGACAATAACTCACGTACCCAGAGTAAATATTGCTCATCCCGCACCGTAGGGTTAAGCACCACCTTAGCCTCGCCCTTCTCGGTAAGAGCATGAACCGTCATACTACTTTCATTAATACGGACAGCTTTGAGAGGCTGAGCTAATAGCACATTGAGACGAAGGTTATCAGCGTTGGATAATTGCATTTATATAATCCCTGTTCCCGATAGTTAAGTATGTGGGATTCTATACTAATAGCTAAGCGATTTGATATACGTCAATGGGGCTATAAATTGTGATGGAATAAAAATTCAATTACTCGGTCTATTGCAGTTTTTATTGCAAACATTTAACCTTTATAAATTCTAATAAAAATAATATCAGTCATTTCGGGGATAATCTTATGACA
>CAZQTJ010000208.1:0-4347 GCA_964596035.1 uncultured Cocleimonas sp.
GCTCTTCTGCATTAGCTATACGGCTTATGCAGAACCTCGTGGACGCTTATTAGGTATCGACTCAAGTTCTAAATACCTAATTTACTATGGCGGTGATTTTTCACAACAAAACATCGACTTAATGAAAACTTTTGATGTAGTCGTATTGCATCCCGCTAGTAATGGTCTTACTCCAGCCGTTGTTAAAGAATTGCAAGACGCAGGTGTATCCTATGTTTTAGGTTATATTAGCATTGGTGAAGACGCGCCTAAAAATGGAGAGTTACCTATTCTCCATCAAGGGAAAGGGCCTATTTATATTGATGAAACAACAAAAGAAACCATTTATCAGAACCAAGGCATCGCCTCTTTTTATATTGATTCTAGCTATAAAATAGATTCAAGCAGCTATGAACATGATGGTGTGCCTGATACCAATGGGATTTTTGGTGGTTATTATATTTATCCAAATAGTGACTGGCATTGGGTTATTAATGAAATGCGCATTGGTGGTAGCGCGGGCATTTTTACTCAACGTCAATACACCGCAGGATTAAAACAAATTGCAGGCGAGAGAGATTTAAATAACTTATCCTCAAGAACAGCTAACTTCGGATTTGATGGCTTCTTCTTAGACACTATTGATACCGCAGGACCTTACACAGGCGAAGGTTGGTATCCTTGGGTCGCAGAGGCAATGCAAAAAACAGTGAAATTTATTAGCGATACTTATCCTAATAAAGTCATTCTCGCTAATCGTGGAAGCTTCTTTTTTCATGCAGGTCTTCACAATTCACGATACAACATAAGCCCTATTGACTATAGTATTCGCCCCTATATCAACGCCATGTTATTTGAAAGCTATATGCTAGATAGCGACATAAATCACACTGGCATCAGTCCCTATTTCTTCGATAACCATAAATCCGTTATGCCAAAACTCATGAGTGAAGCTAATCGCCCTGATGGTTTCACTGTCACAGGCATGGATTACATGATGAATCGCCCTGATGCGTTATATGATGATTTATTTAACGTAATGATAAAAGAAAATGGCTGGTTGGCATACTTAACCATCAATAGAAGTATTGATTCCATTGGGCTAAATTTTTATCAGAAAACATCCAACACAGAACTTATGCAAGATAACTCCCCGCCCCAATGGATGCATACGGGAGAATACGCCTTTGAAAACAAGCCCAAAAGAATTGGGGTACAGGCGTTAAAGGCTGGAGAAGCATTAGGTGAAATGACGGTTTATTGGGATAGCGCAAAAGACCAGTCATGGCCAATAAAATACAATATATACATTGCCACCCAAGCAGATTTTTCAGACCAAGTAAAATATGCTGCGGTGAATTTTGAAAAAAATACAGCTTGGAATGCCGACCCCATCAACAATGTTGCCAATAGATTTACACTGACAGGACTATTAGAAACCAAATACTACGTACGTGTAAGAGCAGAAGACAGCAGTATCGACAAGCTAGAAGATGATAATACAGTTACCCTATCGCTTGATTTATCTAAATCTGAAACAAACTTTATTTCCAACCCTCTAACGCAGGCATTAGTCATAAATGGTGATTTATCTGACTGGGAAAACTTAACGTCTTTTGGCATTGACCTAAAAGATCAAGCCGCAGACACCTCTCTGGATTGGCAACAAGCATGGATGGCGCATGATACAAGCAATATCTACCTTGCCTATCAGTACCACAACCCTCTTTCTATGAGCTGGGGGCATATCACTTATCTAGACACTGATACGGATAAAACCACAGGTTATCGCGGCAGTTCAACACCACTCCCTATCGGCGTGGAATACATGCTTCAAGGCTATCATTTATGGCAATACAATGGCTCAGGTCAAAACTGGTCTTGGCAATATATTGCATCCATAGGACGTAGTTGGAGCCAACATCATAGTGAAATGTACTTCCCTCGCGCTTGGATCAATAACCCCAATAAAATAAACCTGTATTTTGAAGCAAATAACATCCCTCTGGGACAAACGACAATCGACTACTACCCCGATGATGCAATAAGCGCTGCAAATTATTTTTCTTATTCTCTTAATTAAGGGGCATGAGTTAAATATGTGATTTAGTTTAATGCTAATAAAGTTCTGTAGGTTGGCGCTGAGGGTACGAAGCCCAACAAGCGTCATCATGTTGGGCTTCGTGCCTCAGCACCAACCTACAATTTAACCGTGTGAACAACAGATTCAACCCACTACCAGCTAAAGCATCACTTCCTTTATTAAAGTACATGAAAAAGTAATAACAGAATCAACTTCTAAACGAATAGGTAGATTTATATTATATCCACCTACTTACTTCTTATTTCGAATATTTTTTATCTCGAAGAAGCCTTATTTCTTAAACGCTGCACAGAAGCCAACGCTCCCCTTAAAATAGCCATTTCATGGGCATCTAATTCAGCGCGTGTGAATAAATTACGAAAGCGTTGCATCACTTTTCCTGGATGATTTTTGATGATAAAACCTGTTCCATGGAGTGTTTCTTCTAGTTGCCGATAGAAACGATCAAACTCATCGGCTGTCGGTAACTCTCTTGCAAATAAATCATCGCTTGTATCATTTAAACTAGCTGCACAAAATTGTTTATAGATTTCATAACTCAATGTTTGCACTGCCATTGCTATATTTAAGGAGCTGTAATCAGGATTGGTTGGAATGGTGACACGATAGTTAGCTAATACTAAATCATCATTATGCAAACCCATGCGCTCAGGACCAAAAACTAAGGCTACAGGCGCTTTTTTAGCGGCTACATTTAATGCCTTCGCCATTTTCTCAGGGTGCAATTCAGGAAGATCATCGCCTCTTACTCTGGCTGTACTCGCAATCACTAAAGAACAGTCTTTTACAGCTTCATACAAACTATCGACAACGATAGCTTGCTCAACAGCACCTGTTGCCCCTGCTGCCATCTTGATGGCATCGGCAGAAGGAAAGTCTCTCGGTTCAACTAAATAAAGTTGGCTCAAGCCCATTGTTTTCATGGAGCGAGCCGCCGAGCCAATATTGCCAGCGTGAAAAGTACGTACTAAAACTATACGAATATTTTCTAACATTTAGTTTTATCTGCATCACGCTGATTATTTTTACGTTGCAACTTCATTTCACGATTAGCCACAATACGCTCTTTAACCTCCCCTCCAATATGTGCCTCACCACGTTTTTTGGCTAAACCCATTTGTTTTTCCCGCTCAGCAAAGCGTGCTTTTTGCTCATCTGTATACTTATCATAACAATGAAGGCAACTAACACCTTTAACATAATATTGATTATTTTTTTCATCTTCTGTAATCGGCATACGACAAGCATGACACTGATCATATTGCCCTTTTTGTAGATTGTGATCGACAGTAATACGGTCATCAAACACAAAACATTCGCCTTCCCAGACAGAATCTTCAATCGGCATTTCTTCTAAATATTTAAGAATGCCACCTTTTAAATGATAAACCTCATCAAAACCCAACTCCTTTACATACGCTGTTGATTTCTCACAACGAATTCCACCTGTGCAAAACATAGCGATTTTTTTATGCTTATTTTTATCAAAATTATCGGCAATATATTGCGGAAATTCACTAAATGATGCTGTTTCAGGATTCACTGCATTCTTGAAGGTTCCAACCTGATACTCATAATGATTGCGCGTATCGACCAATAAAACCTCAGGATCAGCCAGTAGCTCATTCCACTCTTGCGGTGTGCAGTAAGTTCCTACCACACTGAGCGGATCAACGCCCTCAACGCGCATCGTCACGATTTCTTTTTTCAATTTAACTTTCGTGCGTTTGAAGGGATGCACATCGGTAAAGGATTCTTTGGTATCAACATCTTCAAAACGAGAATCACTACGTAACCATGCTAATAAAGCATCGATAGATTTTCGTGTGCCTGCTACCGTGCCATTAATACCTTCACTCGCAAGAATCAAAGTACCGCGCACCTCATTGGATTTCATGGCAGATAATAAAGGTTGTTGAATTTCAGTGTGATTATCAAGCGTGACAAATTTATAGAGCGCGCACACGACAATAGGCGCTGTTAGATTAGACATATTATTTCCTCTAAGCGATCTGGAACGTAAATCCAGAGCAAAAAGGATATTATAAACGATATACTTCTTTCAGCTATAGCGCGTTTCTATTAAATTTCACCTGAATTCGTGAGGTCAATGCGGATAACAGGTAAGCTCTCATAACTGTAGGTAATACCACACTTTATTTGGAGAAGTCATTGGCTTGATGATGGTGTATTAGGCGTGGCTATGGGTCAATATGTGATTTATTTTAATCATGTTTTGTAGGTTGGTGCTGAGGCACGAAGCC
>CAZQTJ010000209.1:0-4306 GCA_964596035.1 uncultured Cocleimonas sp.
AAGATTTTTCTTATTGCGGTGTAGAGTTGATTAATCCTTTTAATAAAAGTAGATAATGCATTACCGTAATGTATTTATCGTTATCATTGTGCAAGTACATTATTTCTCGGTATTCCGCGAAGCTTCAAAGGATACTCAGTCGTTTAACGGCTGACCTCGGTAATATCTCTGACTCGTTTTTCTTTTAGCACTATTCTTTGGTTTTTTTTCCACTACTTTTTCAATCACCTGACCTCGATATATATAGGTACTCATGTGAATTTCAGGTTTTTTATCATCATCGATTTCATTTTTATGATCCATTATTACTTCGTCGGAGGTAAAACAAATATCCAAGATGTTTAGCGCAACCTGATTCTTCACTTTTGACTTATCTTTGAAGGGAAATAATGATTTGGAGAATGAGAATCTTCCTGATTTTATTTCAAGCAACGCTTCTACTGCTTCATTACCATGAAAATGACGACAGCAACAAAAAACTATATCGCCCTGCTCAATCCCTAGACGTGCGGAGGTATTGTCACTACTGGCGATAAAAAATGTGCCCGTCTGTTTTTCTGTTAAATATTTTTTTAATTCATCAAGGAGATTCGCGAATGGTAGATAGGATTTCATTTATATTCCCTTAAATGCTTCTCTTGCGAATAATATTTTCACTAGAGAGCCACCATTAATATATAGACCAAATAGATTTTATTGTTAGATAATCCTGAATCTATGTTTTATAAACCTGCGTTTTATCCGTTTCTTAACCCTTTATTAATGATAAACATTGCAAGCCTTCCCCCGCTCTCTTATCATTCCCTTTCCCTCATTACTCTAAATATTTCATGCGTCTAAGCAAAATTAAACTCGCTGGTTTCAAATCGTTTGTTGATGCAACGACTATAGACTTGCGCAGTAATCTCACGAGCATTGTGGGGCCAAATGGTTGTGGCAAATCGAATACGATTGATGCGGTTCGTTGGGTGATGGGCGAGAGTTCGGCGAAGCATTTACGTGGTTCGTCGATGGATGATGTTATTTTCAAAGGCTCTTCTACGCGTAAGCCTGTTGGTCAGGCGCATGTGGAGTTGGTGTTTGATAATAGCGATGGCTCGCTAGGCGGTGAGTATGCTCAATTTTCGGAAATTTCGATTAAGCGTCTGGTTACCCGTGACGGTCAATCTAAATATTTTCTGAACGGCTCACGCTGTCGTCGTCGTGATATTACAGATATTTTTCTTGGCACAGGTTTAGGACCTCGCAGTTATGCGATTATCGAGCAGGGAATGATTTCTCGCTTGATTGATGCAAAACCTGAGGAGTTGCGGGTTTATATTGAAGAAGCGGCGGGTATTTCTAAATACAAAGAACGTCGTCGTGAGACTGAAAACCGTATTCGTCATACCCGTGAGAATTTGGATCGCTTAACTGATTTACGCGATGAAATTGATAAGCAGTTATCACGTTTAAAGCGTCAAGCAAATGCTGCTGAGCGTTATACCGAATTCAAAAAAACGCAACGTCGTATTGAAGCTGAATTGTTAGTCTTGCGTTTACAAGAGGTTAAAAAAGATATTAATGAGCGCGAAGCAATTATCAGCGAGCACGCCACTATTCACCAAACCGAGCTTGCAACGCAACGCTCGCTTGAGAACCAAATAGAGCAAGAGCGTGTGGCACATAGCGATGCGAATAATGAGTTTAATAAGGTTCAAGCACAGTTTTATCAAATAGGCTCTGAGATTTCTCGCTTGGAGCAAACTATTCAGCATCAACGAGATATTGAGTCTAAGCAACAGCAACAAGGGCAACAACTTGAGCAGGAGCTTGCTACAACACAACAACAATACGATGAAGATACCCTGCGTATTGAAGAAACTCAGGCGCAATTAGAGGAGTTATTACCACAGCAAGAAGCGTTAAACGAAGAGCTGGCAATCACTCAAGAAGCCTTTGCCGATGCCGAACAAAAACTAGCGGACTGGCAAGCACAGTGGCAAGTGCTACAAGAAAATATAGCTAAGCCCACACAGCAAGCTCAAGTCGAAAAAGCGCGCATGGAGCAGATTGAACATCAACTGCAAGATATTACGCGACGATTGGAGCGTTTGCAGTCTGAGAAATTATTATTTGATACGAGCGACCATGAGCTAGAATTAGCCACCTTACAACAAAGCGCTGAAAATAATGAGGAGGAAGCGGAGTTATTACAAGAACAACTTGCAAGCACGCAAGAAAATCAGCAACAACATTTACAACAAAGCCGTGATTTAAGTCGTCAGATTGATACACAACGCTCGCAACTGCAATCACTTAAAGGTCGTTTAGCGTCTTTAGAGGCGTTGCAACAGGCGGGTTTAGGTAAAGGCAAACAGGGTAAGCAATTACAGCAGTGGTTTGCTCAACAAGGCTTTGATGATAAGCCTCGTTTGGCGGAGAGTATTGCGGTTGATTCGGGCTGGGAAACAGCCGTTGAGACGGTACTAGGACAACATCTTGAGGCAATTCAACTTGAAAATTTCAGCTCTCTGGACGATGCTTTAAGTAGTCTGCCTAGAGCGGCTTTTAGTTTATATTCTCAACAAGATATTCCCACTGAGACACCACTATCACAACATCTTGCCAGCAAGGTACAACCTAGCAATATACAGTCCTTACTTAGCCACATTTATTGGGCAGATGATTTAACACAGGCGCTACAACAACGTGCCTCACTCAAAACGGGCGAGTCAATTATCACCCGAGATGGCACTTGGCTAGGCGCAAACTGGCTACAAGTGAATGGCAAAGATAATGTGCATGATGGCGTGTTAGCACGTCAAAAAGAAATTGAGTTGCTACAGGCTCAGATAGAATCTACTGCCGATGCTTTGGCATTGACTGAGGAACAGTTTGATGAGACTCAAGCACAGCAAACGGCACTGGAGGCTAAAAAGTCGGAGTTACAACATCAGCTTAATGAGCATCATCGACAGCAAAGTGAAACACAGGCTACGATAACGACGCTGGAAAACCGTATTCAACAAACACAGCAAAACCAAGAGCGCATATTAAGAGAGTTAACGGATTTAGACTTACAAAAAGAGAGCCAATACGCCTCTCATGTGCAAGCCACTAAACTACGCAACGATGCGCTTAAACAGACGGAAGCTTTAAGCACCGAGCGCAACCAATTACAAAACTCTCAACAGGCGTTACAGGCGGCTGTTAGTCGTCATAGAGAGTCGGTTCAGCAATTACGCGAGCGTTCGCATACGCTACAGCTACAAATAGAAAATTTAAAAACCAGTGCTAGTTCTAGCCAACAACAACTCGAACGCTTGGGCGCGCATTTAGAAAATTTAAAACAACGTGAGATTGAATTTAGCGAGGAGCGTCAACAGCAAGCGAATCAAGAAGACTTGCCTGCGCAATTACAAGCGCAATTAAAAAAGCATAAAGAGATTGAGGTTGACTTAGGTGATGCACGTAAGAATTTAGAAGCGCTTGATTTTTCTATTCGAGAAAAAGAACAACAACGCACACAAGCCGAACATCAGGTAGAGCATTTTCGCTCCTTACTAGAAACCCTCAAAATGGAATGGCAGGAGGTGAATGTTCGCTCGCAAACCTTACAACAGTCATTATCAGAAACGGATTTTACAGAACAAGAATTGCTCGATACTATGGATGAGCTGGTGTCTATAAAGGCGCATAAACAGCAGTTGGATGAGCTGAGTAAAAAAATCGCTCGCTTGGGCGCGATTAATCTGGCGGCGATTGATGAGTATAAAGAGCAAAGTGAGCGTAAAGTATTTTTAGATGAGCAAAATGATGATTTACAAGAAGCGCTCGACTTATTAGAAAGTGCCATCCGAAAAATTGATAAAGATACTCGCAGCCGTTTTAAAGATACTTTTGATGAGGTTAATCGGCGTGTGCAAGATATGTTTCCACGCTTATTTGGTGGCGGCAAAGCAAAGTTAGAAATGACGGGGGACGACCTCCTAACAACGGGTGTTAGCATTATGGCGCGCCCTCCTGGAAAACGTATCACCAGTATTCAACTGATGTCGGGGGGCGAGAAGGCTTTAACGGCGGTGGCAATGGTATTTGCTATTTTTGAGCTTAACCCTGCACCTTTTTGTATGTTAGATGAGGTTGATGCACCTTTAGATGAAGCCAATGTACGACGTTTTGCGGCATTGGTTAAACATATGTCGGAGCGTGTACAATTTATATTCATTACACACAATAAAACCACGATGGAACTAGCGGAGAATTTAATTGGTGTTACTATGCGAGAGGCAGGTGTTTCACGTACCGTTGCGGTAGATGTGGA
>CAZQTJ010000210.1:0-1276 GCA_964596035.1 uncultured Cocleimonas sp.
TAAACCAATATCTTACGCCCTGTTATCCGCATTGACCTCACGGATTCAGGTTTAAAAAAGTAGTTTACACTTTGTAGCCCGTATGAAGTTTACGTAATACGGAATAGCGCGTTGCTACGACCTTCCATATTTCGCTTAGGTCACATACAGGCACGAAAATAGCCAATAAAGTGTAAAGCGATATATGAAGGATGCTTTTTTGCGGTATATTTATATAAAACGAGCTTTTTATTTGTAACCGTGAGGGTTATTACTTTGCCATTTCCAAGTGTCATCGCACATTGCTTGGATGCCGAAAGTTGCCTCCCAGTCGATCAGCTTTTTTGCATAAGTAGGGTCTGCATAGCAACAAGCTATATCTCCTGCTCGACGCTCAGTAATTTTATAGGCAATGGGCTTTCCAGAAGCTTGTTTAAACGCTTCAACCATTTCTAATACAGAATAACCTTTTCCTGTGCCTAAATTGACCGTATATAAATTATCAACATCTTTATTTTCAAATGCTTGCAAGGCTTTAACATGCCCCTTGGCAAGATCAACAACATGGATATAATCACGTACACCTGTGCCATCAACTGTCGGATAGTCGCCACCAAATATAGAGAGTTGCTCTAGTTTTCCAACGGCAACACCTGAAATATAAGGCATTAGATTATTTGGAATATCACTTGGGTCTTCACCAATTAAACCACTTTCATGTGCGCCAACAGGATTAAAGTAACGCAATAAAGCAATATTCCAATCACTATGTGCAATATGGATATTTTTAAGCACATCTTCGATAATGAGTTTTGAGCCACCGTAAGGATTAGTGGTGCTAGTAGGGAAGTCTTCAGTAATGGGAACAGTAGCAGGGTCGCCATAAACCGTTGCTGAGGAGCTGAAAATAATACGGGAAACATTATTTCGCTCCATAGAACCAAATAATGTAATACTGCCAGAAACATTATTGTCATAATACATAATAGGCTCTTCTACAGACTCACCTACGGCTTTTAAGCCTGCAAAATGTATTACGGCGTAAATATCATATTGTTCAAAGACTTTATCTAAATCGTCAGGATTGCGCACATCGCCTTTAATAAAGGTGATTTTTTTTCCTGTAATTTCTTCAACTCTATCTAAAGCAATGGTCGAACTATTTGATAAGTTATCAAAAACAATCGGGGTAAAACCTGCACTAAGGAGTTCAATACAAGTATGAGAGCCAATATATCCTGCTCCGCCTGTGACTAATATATTCATAAATTTCATCGGTTAAATTTTTATTATAAGT
>CAZQTJ010000210.1:1376-4255 GCA_964596035.1 uncultured Cocleimonas sp.
GTTTTTAGGTGTTTTTTTAGATTTGCTAACACTACTACTACTACTTGTCGATTTAGGTTTTTTATTGGACTCATCTTTTGCATAAGTCGGTGATACTGCAACTGCTAAAGCAACAGCAAAAACAAGTTTGCGTAAAATATAATTCATGGTTGTCCCCATATAGGCTTTATTAAAAATAGATTGTAACTACTTAGTTGAAGACCCAACTATCTAAAAATACGGTAATTGCTCAGATATGGGTTTAATTATCTATATCATTAGATAAGAATATTATAAATAGTTCATAAATATTTGAACTATAACATACCTTTATTATTTTTATAAACTAGGCTGTTTTATGCTCAGAAGTTCCTCACAGTAGATGACTCCAATTTCAATAAATATTCCTTACGCCATATTCCACCGCCGTAGCCTGTCATAGTACCATTTTTACCAATAACGCGGTGGCAGGGGATGATAATACTAATTTTGTTATTACGATTGGCATTGGCAACAGCACGTACTGCTTTGGGGTTATTGATAGCAATAGCTTGTTGTTGATAAGAACGTGTTTCACCATAAGGTATGTCTCGCAAAGTATTCCAAACTTGCATTTGAAAATCTGTTCCTTGAATATCTAAGGGGATATTAAATACTTTTAACTCTCCCGAAAAATATTGTTGAAGCTGCATATCAAGTGTTGAAAAATATTCACTTACACCCTTTTTGACAATGTTAGCACGACCTTTTTTTAAACGTGATATTTGCATTTCTATGCGGTTGGTATCGGTAAATTCTAGTAAACAAATTCCCTTCGCTGTTGCTCCTGCTAGTATTTCACCAAAAGGTGTTTTCATGCGACTAATCACTAAAGTATCTTTCTCTGCGTTGATACTTTTTTGCTTGTCATAAAGTGGAATATCAGTGTAGTCAGTGATCATAGTGTTGCTCCTAAGTTGCTACACTTAATGCTCTACTATTGTAGGCTACTATCATTATTTCCCATAAAAAAAGGCCTCAAATGAGGCCTTTTTACGAAACGAGCTGAATTTATGTTTTTGCTTGTTCAGATAGTTTTACTTGTACGGATAGCTCACGTAACTGTTTGCGTGGTACATCCGCAGGTGCATTGGTTAAAGGACATGCCGCTGTTTGTGTTTTAGGAAATGCAATCACGTCACGGATTGAATCAGTGTGAGTTATCAGCATAACTAAACGATCTAAACCAAAGGCTAATCCGCCCAATGGAGGACAGCCAAATTTAAGTGCTTGGAGTAAAAAGCCAAACTTAGCATTTGCTTCTTCTTCTGAAATACCTAAAACGTCAAAGACAGTCGATTGCATTTCTGAATTGTGAATACGAATAGAGCCACCACCAACTTCGTAGCCATTGATAACCATGTCATAAGCATCTGACAATGCTGTTGCTGGGTTTTCGCGTAGCTCTTCTGCACTACAAGTTGGGGCTGTGAAAGGATGATGTAATGCTTGGAAGCGATTATCTTTTTCGCTCCATTCAAACATAGGGAAATCTACAATCCAAAGTGGCGCCCAATCACCTTCTAATAATTCAAGATCTTGTGCAAGCTTTTCGCGTAATGCGCCGAGTGCATCATTAACCACTTTCGCTTTATCAGCACCAAAGAAAACAAGGTCGCCATCTTTTGCGCCTACTTTTTCCATAATACTGAGTGCAACATCATCAGGTAGGAATTTCAGAATAGGGGACTGCAATCCTTCAACACCATCTGCTAGTGTATTGACTTTAATGTAAGCAAGACCGCGTGCGCCATAATTACTCACAAACTTGGTATAGTTATCAATATTTTTACGCGACAAGCTGTTACCGCCTGGTACGCGCAAAGCGGCAACACGGCTATTATCATCGTTTGCAGGGCCAGAGAAGACTTTGAAATCAACGTCTTTCATTTGCTCGCTAACTTCAATTAATTCTAGCGGGTTACGCATATCAGGCTTATCTGATCCAAAACGATCCATTGCTTCTGCGTAAGTCATACGTGGGAATTCAGAGGGAAGATCAATATCGCTAATTTTTTTAAATAATTGGCGAATCATTTCTTCCATATTACCCATAATGTCTTCGGCATTGACGAAAGACATTTCAACATCGACTTGAGTAAATTCAGGTTGGCGATCAGCACGTAAATCTTCGTCACGGAAACAACGAGCTATTTGATAATAACGATCCATACCCCCCATCATCAGCATTTGTTTAAATAACTGCGGGGACTGAGGTAGTGCAAAGAAATTTCCAGGATGTGTACGGCTAGGTACGATATAGTCGCGCGCGCCCTCTGGCGTTGCTTTAGTTAGCATGGGTGTTTCAATATCAAGGAAATCACGATCATCCAAGAAACGACGCATGATAGAGGTCATTTTGGCACGTGTTCTCATGCGCTGTTGCATTTCGGGGCGACGTAAATCAACATAGCGATAGGTTAGGCGTGTATCTTCGTTCACATCGTCAGACAATTGAAAGGGTGGTGTATTTGATGCGCTAAGAATTTCCAGCTTGTTAGCAATAATTTCAATTTTTCCACTGATCATTTTGTCATTGATCATGCCTTCAGGACGGGCATTAACACGACCTGTTAGTCGTAAGATATGCTCATTACGAATAGACTCTGCAAGCCCAAACATTTTATCATCATCAGGATTAAAAACTATTTGTACTAAACCCTTAGTGTCACGCAAATCTACAAAAATAACCCCCCCATGATCGCGACGGCGGTTTACCCAACCACATAAAGTAACTTCTTGATCCAATAAGGACTCGTCAACTGATCCACAAAGATGACTACGCATAATACAACCTGTTATATGTTAATAGGGTTTCTAAGGAATGGAATTAAATAATATCCCAAACTACGCCTGAATTT
>CAZQTJ010000211.1:0-4250 GCA_964596035.1 uncultured Cocleimonas sp.
AAAGCAAGTTAGAATCGGGAAGTTATTTCATGCTCGTTCCTAAGGAAGCTCTGATCAGACTTAATCAGAGCTTCCTTAAATTTACGCTTGAAAACCCCCATGCAATCCCAATTATTTAGGCTAATGTAACTAAACCCAGCGGAGAATGTGTGAAGCAATATAAAGGAACGACGATTGTATCGGTTCGTCGTGGAGACAGTGTTGTTATTGGTGGTGATGGACAAGTATCACTAGGCAATACCATTATGAAAGGTAACGCGCGTAAAGTGCGTCGTTTATATAATGACAAAGTCATCGCAGGTTTTGCAGGTGGTACAGCCGATGCATTCACCTTATTTGAGAAGTTTGAAGGCAAGCTAAATGAATATAACGGCAACCTCACCCGCGCCGCAATAGAATTAGCGAAAGACTGGCGAACTGACCGTGGTATGCGTCAACTCGAAGCTTTATTAGCCGTTGCAGATAAAACAACCTCGCTGATTATCACAGGTAATGGTGATGTTATAGACCCTGAAGATAATCTCATCGCTATTGGCTCAGGCGGTCCTTTTGCTCAATCTGCCGCGCGAGCATTATTAGATAATACAGATCTCACTGCCCGTGAAATAGTAGAAAAAAGCCTAGCCATCGCAGGTGATATTTGTATTTACACCAATCACAATCGCACTATCGAAGAACTATAAGAGAACGCCCCATGTCAATGACACCTAGAGAAATAGTCCAAGAATTAGATAAACACGTTGTCGGACAAGCCAATGCCAAGCGCGCGGTTGCCATTGCATTACGCAACCGCTGGCGGCGGCAACAATTAGACGAAGAGCTAAGTCGCGAAGTTACCCCCAAAAACATTTTAATGATTGGCCCTACAGGTGTGGGTAAAACAGAAATTGCTCGCCGTTTAGCACGTTTAGCCAATGCTCCATTTCTTAAAGTTGAAGCCACTAAATTCACTGAAGTAGGCTATGTGGGTAAAGAAGTTGACTCAATTATCCGCGACCTTGCCGATATTGCGATTAAACTAACCCGTGAGCAAGAAGTAAAAAAAGTAAAACATCGCGCACAAGATGCAGCAGAAGAGCGTGTGCTAGATATTTTATTACCTCGTCCAAAATCAGAGCAAGTAGACGATGCATGGTTAGATACTGCGACCAATGAAGTCTCTAGTGCCGATAACTCAACGCGTCAGAAATTCCGTAAAAAACTCCGTGAAGGGCTACTCGATGACAAAGAAATCGAAATCGAAGTCGCCGCAATACCTGTTGGTGTTGAGATTATGACACCGCCTGGTATGGAAGATATGGCAAGCCAATTACAAGGCATGTTTCAAAATATAAATGGCGGAAAAACCAAAAAACGCAAACTAAAAATTAAAGATGCCTTAGTTGAGTTAGCCGAAGAAGAAGCGCATAAAATGGTCAATGAAGAAGACCTAAAAGCCCGCGCGATACAAAATGTAGAGCAAAACGGTATTGTCTTTTTGGATGAAATCGACAAAGTGGTGCGTAAAGGCGAAGCAGGTGGCGCAGATGTTTCTCGTGAAGGCGTACAGCGTGATTTATTGCCCTTAATTGAAGGCAGTTCTGTCACTACAAAACACGGCATCGTCAATACCGATCATATTTTATTTATAGCCTCAGGCGCATTCCACCTTGCCAGACCATCGGACTTAATTCCTGAGTTACAAGGTCGTCTCCCCATTCGCGTCGAAATGACCGCACTATCGGCGCATGATTTTGAACGTATTTTGACCGAGCCAGATGCTTCTCTTACCGAGCAATACATTGGGCTATTAAAAACAGAAGGGGTTGATTTAAACTTTACTGAAGACGGCATTAAACGTCTCGCAGAAACCGCTTTTCTAGTCAATGAACGTACCGAAAACATCGGCGCACGTCGTTTGCATACGGTAATGGAACGCCTACTGGAAGACATCCTCTATAACGCCCCTGATTGCGACCCTGCACTAACCATTGATGCCACTGCGGTGGATGCTTCATTGGGTGAGTTGGTTCAAGATGAAGACTTGAGTCGTTATATTTTGTAAGGCTACTCGTTTTTTAAACTAAAAAGACGTTAAAATGGTCGCAATCAACCCCATCAAAAGGAATAAAGCATGACGCCAACCAACATAGCCCTACATCAAAAATCCAGAGTGCTCGAACTGACATGGCCTGATGATGTCACACACAACCTTACTTGTGAGTATTTACGCGTATCATCACCCTCAGCGGAAGTTCAAGGTCATGGACCAGGACAAGAAAAACTACAATTAGGCAAAGAAAACGTCAATATCACCGCTATCGAGCCGATTGGACACTATGCCGTAAAATTAGTCTTTGACGACAATCACGACAGCGGTCTTTTTGACTGGGGTTTACTGCGTAAATTAGGCGATAACTACGAAGAAAACTGGGCTAATTACCTAAAAAAATGCGAGGAAGCAGGCTATGTGCGCAAAGAGCCCGGTCAAATCATCTGATGCCATTGCCGCATTAAAATATAATGACGCTGGTTTAATTCCTGCTATCGCACAACAACACGATACAGGCGAAGTATTAATGATGGCATGGATGAATCAAGCCTCCATCGAAGAAACGCTCAAAACGGGTCGTGTGTGTTATTGGTCGCGCTCCCGTCAAGCATACTGGCGTAAAGGCGAAAGCTCTGGTCAGATACAACTGCTCAAAGAACTCCGTATTGACTGCGATGCCGACACCCTGCTTATCAAAGTCGATCAAACAGGCCCCGCTTGTCATACAGGCAGACGTAGCTGTTTCTATCAAGTTATTGAAGGGGATCATGTTGTTATTGATGCCGAACCATTAATTGACCCTGCTGAATTGTACAAAGAGTAAAGACAGCAAATGAAAAAAATATTGATGATGATTATCCGTGGCTACCAGTTATTTCTGAGTCCCGTTTTGGGTAGTAATTGTCGCTATGCGCCTAGCTGTTCTCACTATACCCATCAAGCCATTGCCAAACACGGCGCTATCAAAGGCACATTCATGGGGGTTAAACGCATTCTACGTTGTCACCCTTGGGCAGAAGGTGGATATGACCCTGTACCTGATAACAAAAAAAAATAACCGAAAAATTATTTCATGCTCGTTCCTAAGCCTTAATGTAACTCAATACTATGACTAAAAAGCTAACGATCAGCAAAGTTGCAAAAGAAGTTGGCATAGGGGTAGAGACCGTCCGCTATTACGAACGTATCGGGCTTATTTCTCAGCCTGAAAAACCAGCGGTAGGTTATAGAGTTTACGATGATAAAACGTTAACACAGCTCTTTTTTATTAAACGCGCTAAAACACTCGGCTTTAGTCTCCAAGACATAGCGGAAATAATGACACTGGGAGAAAAAAAGTGCCAAGCAACCAAAACAATCGCCTCTCAAAAGCTTCAAAACATTAAATCAAAAATTACCGACTTAGAATTAATCTCACAAGAACTCGAAAAAATGATCAAAGCTTGCGAAGACAACCCAAACTATAATCATTGCCCCATCGTTACCGCAATCGCTAAAAGATAGTCATAAAAATTTAATAACTTCCATTTGACTCCGTTTCCAAGTACGGAGTTTATACTCCAAATAATGATGATAAAAAAGGAGTAAAAGATGAAAATAGCTTCACTATCAAAAATGTTAAGCTCTTTAGGCGCTGTAGTAGCAACAATGGGCTGTTCAGCATGTTTTCCATTGCTGGCATCCTTCGGAGCGACTGTGGGTTTGGGTTTTTTAACTCAATACGAAGGTTTATTTATTAGTAAATTACTGCCTATCTTTGCTGGTATTGCTCTATTAGCGGCTCTCTTGTCGTGGTATACACATAGAAACCATTTACGAGGACTTTTAAGTGTCGCAGGCCCTGCATTACTATTAGCCTTACTCTTTATATTTTGGACAGAATATTGGCGAACAAACACCTTTTATTTTGCCTTAGCACTAATGACAGTCGTTTCATTATGGGACTTATTCTCACCGCCACATAAAGTTTGCAAAATACCAGCTCAAAACCAAGGAGCAAATGATGAGTAATAAAATAATACCGACCTCAACACTTACTTGCCCAGAATGTAAACATGAAAAAACAGAAACCATGCCAACCGATGCCTGTCAATGGTTTTACGAATGCACAAACTGTAAAACCTTACTAAAACCTTTAAAAGGTGATTGTTGCGTTTTTTGCTCTTATGGCACAGTAGCTTGCCCTCCCATACAAGAAGGCACAAACTGCTGTTCGTAA
>CAZQTJ010000212.1:0-4246 GCA_964596035.1 uncultured Cocleimonas sp.
AAGACTGTATAAAATAGATAGGAAGAGTTAGGGAATGAGTAATATAAAAGAATATGTTGGCGATTTTACAGCAAGCAAGGGGAAATTTGGTCTTGTTGTGGCGCGTTTTAATGAGTTTGTGGTCGAGGCGTTATTATCAGGGGCTATTGACCAATTACGTCGTCATGGCGTGGACGATGGTGATATTGAGATTATTCGTGTTCCTGGTGCTTATGAAATTCCTTTTATGGCTCAACTGATGGCAGAAAGTAAAAAGTACGATGCTATTATTGCGCTAGGCGCAGTCATTCGAGGTAGCACCCCTCATTTTGATATTGTGGCAGGTGAGTCCGCAAAAGGACTTTCAAATGTGGCATCTCAGCATGGAATTCCTGTTGTAAATGGTATCATCACCACAGAAACTATTGAGCAAGCGATTGAGCGTTCGGGTACAAAAGCAGGCAATAAAGGATCAGAAGCTGCGGTTGTTGCAATCGAAATGGTCTCCTTAATTAGTAAATTCAAGTAATATCACATGGCATCATCTATGGCTGAACAAGATCCTAAAAGACAACACATAGCACAACGTCGCGTCGCACGTAGACTAGCATTAATCGCAATTTATCAGTGGCAAATGACGAGTAATAGCTATCAAGATATTTATGTCGGAATACAAGAAGACACGGAATTAGTAAAAGATTTTTTAAAAGCCGATGCTGCTTTTTTCCAGTCATTAACGAAGTATGTCTTAGAAAATGTCGACGCCGTTGATGAGCAATTAAAACCATTTATAGACCGTGATGCAGAGCATTTAGATCAAATGGAGCGTGCTGTTCTTCGTATGGCGGTAGCAGAATTAATCAAACACCCTGAAACCCCGTTTAAGGTTGTTGTTAATGAAGCTGTCAACCTCAGTAAAAAATTTGGGGCGGACAAAGCGTATAAATTTGTTAATGGCGTATTAGATAAAGTGGCAGAGGCTATCCGTAAGGATAAAAAATAGAGCGGTCTTTTTATGTCTGATTTAACACTTATCATTGGTAATAAAAACTATTCCTCATGGTCTCTACGTCCTTGGCTGTATATGAAGCAACAGGGAATAGCATTTGAAGAAATACGTATCCCGCTCTTCACGCCCGAAATGGAATCACAGCTAGAGCCGTGTTTTTCAGACTCCAAAGTCCCAGTGCTAATAGACGAAGGTTATTCTGTCTGGGATAGCTTGGCGATTATGGAGTATCTAGCTGATAAGTTTCCTGAAAATGTCAGTTGGCCAAACTATATAAAAGCACGCGCAACAGCTCGCTCGCTTGCATCAGAAATGCACGCTAGTTTTAGTCATGTGCGTAATGAAATGCCCATGAATTGTCGTGTTAAATACAAAGATATTCCCTTATCAGAGGGCGCATTGAAAGATATTGAGCGTATCAAGGCACTATGGAAGCATTGTAAGCGTTTTTATGGACAAGATGGCAAATGGCTTTTTAGTCAATTTACGATTGCCGATGCCATGTTTGCGCCTATCGTCATCCGCTTCAAACACTTTAATATTCCTTTAGAGGGCGTTGAAGCCGAATATGTTGATATGGTCTATCACAATAAACACATACAAGCATGGATAAAAACAGGGTGTGAAGAAAGTGAAATTATTAGCTTTGATGAGCTTGATTTAGACGATTACAAATTGTAAGGACGAGTCATCTATAATGAGTTCTGAGTTTGACATTATCCAAGACTATTTTAATTGGCAAGCAACAAGCAATTCAGTGCGTGTTGGGATAGGGGATGATGCTGCTGTTTTAAGTTTGGCGAATAGACAAGGGCAAGAACTTATTGTTTCTGTCGATACCTTTATTGAAGGCGTGCATTTTCCTGAAAAGACCTCCGCAGAAGCCATAGGGCATAAAGCACTGGCTGTTAATTTAAGTGACTTAGCCGCAATGGGCGCTGAGCCTGCATGGTTTACTTTAGCAATTAGCTTGCCTGAAGCGAATCCCTCATGGTTAAAAAAATTCTCAAAAGGATTAAAAAACCTTGCAGATCAACATAATATCGCTTTAATTGGAGGTGATACTACACGTGGCGCTTTGAGTATTACCATTCAAGTAATGGGTTTTGTAGAAACAGGTAAAGCCTTACTCCGTAGCACCGCAAAACCCAAAGATAAAATCTATGTCTCAGGCAACCTAGGCGATGCTGCCATCGGTTTGGCGATTATTCAAAATCGTTTAGATGCAGATGCATTAAGTGAAAAGGCGAAGATATACTGCCAAAAATCGCTTGATTTCCCCCAGCCTAAAAATACATTAAGCAAATTAATTCAACCGTATGTCAATGCCTGTGTGGATATTTCCGATGGTTTATTGCAAGACTTAGCACATATATTAAAAGCGTCACAGCTTGGCGCTCAGCTTAATTTGGACAATATACCGCTGTCATCAGCTGCTTTGCTGTTAGGTAAAAAACAAGCCTTACCTTATGCTTTATCAGGTGGCGATGACTATCAATTATTATTTACCGTCACACCTGAAAAAGAAGCCGTACTTCTCAATAAAATCCAACAAGCAGATATAAAGATAAGCTGTATAGGCGAGATAAATACCGATACGCTAGTCATCGTGGATCAATCAGGAAAAGCAATCAGCGCAACAGGATACCAACATTTTTATGGCGAATGACCCACAATTAAATAAAACCGTTCTGGCATCACCTATTCACTTTTTAGCTTTTGGTTTTGGTAGCGGTTTAGCCCCATTTGCACCAGGTACTTTTGGTACATTAGCCGCTATTCCTCTGTATTTGCTAATGAATAATTTCAGCTTGCCAATCTATCTCGGTATTACCCTAGCTTCTATTATTTTTGGTTTTTGGCTTTGTGGTAAATCATCTGAGATGCTAGGTGTACACGACCACGGAGGAATTGTATGGGACGAGTTCGCAGGATTTTTTATAACGATGATAGCCGCACCACAAGGCTGGGAGTGGATAGTCATCGGCTTTGCCTTATTCAGGCTCTTTGATATTTGGAAGCCTTGGCCCATCCGCGTTATTGATAAAAAAGTACACGGAGGCGTAGGGATAATGATGGATGATGTGTTGGCAGGAATTTATGCTTTAGTCGTGTTACAGGTCATTAATTTGTATTATTTGGAATTTTTTTAGAAAACTGATTAGCTAGAAGAGGTTTGTTTTTCAACTATTTTTTTCATAATATAATGATAAACTGGCTCTTCTTTTTCTAACATGCTGTAAGCATTTACAAAGCTCCAACCCTGCGACGACATATAATTAAGCGCATCAATCATTGAGTTAAACTCTATTTTTTTCCCCGTTTCATCATCACATAAAACATCACCAACAGATGAGTCAAATAATCCTTTTGGGTCTCCAAAATCCACTTCAATTTGTATTTTCTTTTTTAGAAGACCAACCTGTTGAGAGACAACTTCACAATAAATTTCTTGTTTAGACATTTTTATGTTTATTCCATCGCGGAGATATTAGGCGGTGTAATATACACGGTTTAATAAATTATAATAGTGGTAAGAATACTACCCGAATGATAATTGATAGTGTAATCTTCCCATGCTTCTTTTTAACCCCCATTTTCAGAGTTTAATATGACAGTTAAAACACGATTTGCGCCTAGTCCTACAGGCTATCTTCATATCGGTGGCGCACGCACTGCGCTTTATTCTTGGCTACATGCACGCAAGTCAGGCGGCACATTTTTACTACGTATTGAAGATACTGATCGTGAACGCTCAACACAGGCATCTGTCGATGCTATTTTAGAAGGCATGGAGTGGTTAGCGCTAGATTACGATGAAGGTCCAATTTTCCAAACGGACCGTTTTGATCGCTATAAAGAAGTTATTCAACAACTCATTGACCAAGGCGATGCCTACCATTGTTATTGTACGCGTGCAGAGTTAGATGAGATGCGTGAGCAGCAACGTGAGAATAAAGAAAAACCGCGCTACGATGGTCGTTGTCGTGAGCGTAGTGAACCACGAGAAGGTATCGAACCAGTGATACGTTTTCGTAACCCTACCGATGGTGTTGTCGTTATTGATGACCTCATCAAAGGAAAAATTACGATTGCTAATAAAGAGCTAGATGACTTAATTATCGCCCGCTCAGATGGTACGCCGACGTATAACTTAACCGTTGTGGTTGATGACTTAGACATGGGCATGACTCACGTTGTACGCGGTGATGATCATATCAACAATACCCCACGCCAAATTAATATAATGAAAGCCTT
>CAZQTJ010000213.1:0-4230 GCA_964596035.1 uncultured Cocleimonas sp.
TGATGAATCAATAGCTTGCGTCCTGTGCCGTAGTGACCTCACGGATTTAGGTTTATTGTAGCCTGTATGGAGCGTTGTGTAATACAGGCTACAAATGAGGAAAATTAGTTGGACTTTCGTGCTACACCTGTATCAATCGCGGCCTGTGCAATCGCCTGTGGTATACGGTCACGTAAACGGGGATCAAGCGGAGTAGGGATAATGTACTCAGGTCCAAACGCCATTGCATCAACGTCATACGCTTTTAGCACTTCTGCTGGCACGTCTTCTTTTGCCAGTGCTGCTAATGCTTTAACTGCTGCGACTTGCATTTCACGGTTAATACAGGAGGCGCGCACGTCTAAAGCACCACGGAAGATAAACGGAAAACCGAGTACGTTATTGACTTGGTTAGGGTAGTCGCTACGACCTGTTGCCATAATAATATCAGGGCGTGCGGCTCTTGCTACCACAGGGTCAATCTCTGGGTCAGGGTTAGACAGCGCGAATACAATCGGCTTGGCTGCCATTGCTTTTACCGCTTCTTCGCTCAGTAGGTTAGGGCCTGAAACACCGATAAATATATCGGCATCGGTACAGGCATCTAAAATAGTACGTTGTTCCGTTTCAACTGCAAATTCAGCTTTGTATTCATCAAGATCGTCACGTCCTGTATGAATCACACCTCCACGGTCTAGCATGTAGATATTTTCTTTGTTTGCACCCAAAGCATTAAGTAATTGCATGGATGCGATACCTGCTGCTCCTGCACCAAGACAGACAATTTTAGCCTCTTCAATCTTTTTGCCTTGTATTTCTAATGCATTGATTAAACCCGCCGCGATGATAATGGCTGTGCCGTGCTGGTCATCGTGAAAAACAGGAATATCAAGCAATTCACTGAGTTTACGTTCAATCTCAAAGCAATGTGGTGCGGCAATATCTTCAAGATTGATACCGCCAAAGGTAGGGGCGATGCGTACCACGGTGTCGATAAAGTCTTGTGGGGAGTCGGCATTGACTTCAATATCAAATACATCAACATCAGCAAAGCGTTTAAATAAAACGCCTTTGCCTTCCATAACAGGTTTTCCTGCTAAAGCGCCTGTATTGCCTAAGCCTAGTACGGCTGTGCCATCGGTTATAACGCCAACTAAATTGCCTTTTGCTGTGTATTTATAAGCATTTTCGGGGTCTTTCTCAATTTCTTTAACAGGTTCTGCAACGCCTGGTGTATACGCTAAGTACAGGTCGTGCTGTGTCTCGGTTGGCTTGGTTATTTCTATTGCAATTTTTCCTGGTTTTGGAAATTCATGGTATTCAAGTGCTTGTTCTTTTAATGTTTTTGACATGATGTTGCCTCAATTAAGGAGGTGATAATGACTGCTTT
Organism: uncultured Cocleimonas sp.; assembly: GCA_964596035.1. GTDB lineage: Bacteria > Pseudomonadota > Gammaproteobacteria > Thiotrichales > Thiotrichaceae > JAGLBW01. The sequence continues at coordinate 1,370 of CAZQTJ010000213.1, forward strand.
TATCCTCGCAGTGAAATATAAAAGCAGTAAGTAGGTTTTAAATTATTTGATAATTTTAACGAGTGTGCCTACTTTAGGTTGCCCATTAGGATATTTTCCGTTGAGTAAACGGAGTCTTCTTGCATCGACAGCACTTTGCTGAGCCAGTGTTTCAAACGTAATGCCTGCTGTTTTGACGTTGCCGACAACGACTCTGCCGTACCTACCTTTACTAATTCTGAATTTCAAACCATTTATTTCTCTTAAATAGCCATCATGATTAGCTGGGCGAGAGCCTGCTGAAGAGATTCTTTTGGCTGCCCCAACGACTTCTTGTAAGCGTTGGTCATTACTAGGATGGGTAGCGAAAACACCATGATATGAGCTAGAGCGACCTGCAAATTGTTCCTGTGATTTTAATACGCTAATCACGTCGATCATATTACTGGGGCTATAACCTACTCTTGCTAAATATTCAGCCCCTAAACGATCAGCTTGCAATTCATGTTGACGACCATAACCACTTAATGCAGCAGAACCAATTTGATTTAAGATGTTTCCTCCCCCCCATTTTTTATTGACTAGGTCAATTGCTACACTGGCTACTGTTCCTACACTAGCTTGTTGCACGCCATGTCTTGCGGTTACATGACCGATCTCATGCCCTAAAACACCCGCTAACTCACCTTCCGAGTTTAAATAGGCCATTATCCCCGTTGTTATATAAATGTAGCCACCAGGTAAAGCGAAAGCATTGACGGCTGGGTCATCTAAAACAGTAAAGGTATAGCGAATATTATTACGATGACTTTTGCTTGCCAGTTGTTGACCAATCGAATTGACGTAAGCTTGTAAACGTCTATTATTATAAGGCGGAGTTTTTTTGATGATCTCCTGATGCCCCTGCGCTCCCATGGCAACTTCTTGCTCTTTGGATATTAAGGAAAACTCCTTTTTTCCCGAGACAGGGTTCACGGAACAGGCGGAGAGAGCCAGTGTAGTACTGATTAAGAGAGCAGAAATAAATCGGGTAAATCTATATTGATGCATCATGCCATTTTCCTTTGCCTGAAATATTAATTTAAGACAGCTAATTGAGCAGGGTGGCGCAGGGTAATCACCCGTTTGCCACGGCGTTTTTTTAACAATCCACTAATAATAATCTTTTTGTGTAAAAGTTGCTTAGGATTATAAGTTGTAAAATATTTAATATATCTGCTACTTAGTTTAATCAATATTTTATGATCTAGCTGAAGAATTAATGATTTTTTTCGAAGTTTAACTTGTTTTACTCGGGCTTTTAGGCGCACATAGCCTTTATACGACTTTTTAAGCTGGGAAGGTGTAATGATTTGGAAGTTTTTTTGTCGCCAGATATTGATCTTCTTCTTTTGGGCAGATTGCTCCGCCTGCTGGTAATCATCAATATAGCGTGTGTTGGGCGGGAAAATCATGGTCGTTGCCCAGCCATTTTTTAGCATCCACAAGGAAATATCGGTATTGTCGGGTAAAAAAACATGAGCCAAGTGACGTTTATATCGGTCTAATTTTTCTGCTCCAATTTCTAAATGAATACGATTATTTGACTGTTTAAGTAGGGCGCGTAAAGCTTCTGTCGCCTCACGACCATAGGGTTCTCCCTTCTTTTTATGATGCGCTACTTCGGGCGTATTGATACCGATAATTCTAATTTTACGACCATCTTTTAATAGTAGAGTATCACCATCATAAACCCACTTTACTTGCTGGTAATGTGGTTTTGCGTCACAAGAGCTGAAGAGTAACGTGCTGATAATGATGAAAGTAATATAAAAGAAAGAGCGCATAAAATTGGAATAGTCTAATAGTAGCCAATAGCAGATAGTTAATAGGCATAAAAAAAGCACTCATAAAAGAGTGCCTTTATCTTCATACAACAGAGTGTAGGAAATATTACTTCTTGCCGTAACGCTTGTTGAACTTGTCGATTGCGCCAGCAGCAGTATTTGTATTTTGCTTACCCGTATAAAATGGATGAGAGTGACTAGAAATTTCCACCTTAATAAGAGGATATTCGTTGCCGTCTTCCCATTTGATGGTCTCTTTAGATGACATAGTAGAGCCCGTCAAAAAAGAAAAATCACTACTTAGGTCTTGAAATACTACTTGTTGATAATTTGGATGTATATCGGCCTTCATGTTGAAGATCCTCGAAAATGCGGTTGTTGACAAAATTTAAAGAGCGAGGAGTCTACCAAATTAACATTGGTTTATGCAAGGGGTATTCGTATGCTATAAACCAGAGTTAATAGCGTTACCTTATATCACCCAGATTTTTAGAGGTTCCCTGTTGTATATTTCATTATTTGGAGTTTTTGATGTCAAAAGTTGTCGCCGTTGTATTCGCAGTACTAGCACTTATTTTGTTTTATGCCTTTGGCATGTACAACCGTATTCAAACAGTTGATGAAAATGTCACTACCGCGTGGTCAGAAGTGCTTAATCAATATCAGCATCGTGCCGATTTAACTCCGAATATTGTTAATAGTGTGAAAGGCTATACCGAGCATGAAAAAGAAGTGCTAAGCGATGTGGTTAATGCCAGAGCTAAGGCAAGCTCAGTACAAATATCGCCTGAAATGTTAAATAATCCTGCGGCATTCCAGCAGTTTACACAGGCACAATCACAACTAGGCTCTTCTTTAGGGCGTTTATTACTAACCGTTGAGAAATATCCTGACCTAAAAGCTAGTAGCCTATTTAAAGATTTACAGACTCAACTAGAAGCTACTGAAAATCGTATTGCTGTCGCACGTCATCGTTATATCAACATAGTTCGTGATTACAATTTGATGTTACGAAAATTCCCAGGGAATATTTTATCAGAGATAATGGGTTACAGC
>CAZQTJ010000214.1:0-4215 GCA_964596035.1 uncultured Cocleimonas sp.
CTAAGTGCCTTAGCTGATTTGTAAACACTTTTCTATCCAACTATTCTGTTCATGCACGCAATATGCTAAATTGCACCCTCTTAAAAATAACATCTAAAGCGATTATTATGTCTTTGACGACCGAAGAAGTTAAAAAAATATCATTCTTAGCGCGCCTTGCAATCAGCGATAACGAAGCGCAAGAATATTCCAACAGCCTTTCACAAATTTTTGATCTTGTGGCGCAAATGAATGAGGTTGATACTACCGATATCGAGCCTATGGCGCATCCGCAAGATATATCACAACGCTTGCGCGACGATGTGGTGACGGCAAGTAATCATCGTGAGAAATTCCAGTCGATTGCACCCGCTACGGAAGAGGGTTTGTACCTAGTACCAAAGGTTTTGGAATAGCAAAACAGGCATTTTTAGTTTTCCTATCTGAATAATAAAACAGAACTAACGAGTAACAACATGCACAGCAAATCACTCTCCGAATTGGCGACCGATTTAAAATCAGGCGTTTATTCCAGTGTTGAATTAACACAACATTTTCTTGATCGAATTAATCATTACGATACGGGCTTAAATGCTTTTATTACCGTCATGGACGATCAAGCGTTACAAATGGCAAAAGCGGCGGATGAGCAAATCGCTACGGGTAATGCGGGAGCTTTAACAGGTATCCCTTTAGCGCATAAAGACATCTTTTGTACCGATGGCGTGCGTACCTCCGCTGGTTCTAAAATGTTGGATAATTTTATCGCGCCTTATAATGCAACGGTCGTAGAGAAGCTTAATACCGCAGGAATGCCGATATTGGGCAAGACTAATATGGATGAGTTTGCGATGGGGTCGTCCAATGAAAGTTCTTTTTATGGTGCGGTGAAAAACCCGTGGGATCTGGAGCGTGTACCGGGTGGATCATCAGGAGGCAGTGCGGCGGCAATAGCGGCTCGTTTAGCGCCGATTGCAACGGGAACCGATACGGGGGGATCAATTCGTCAACCTGCATCTTTAACGGGTATTACAGGAATAAAACCAACTTACGGGCGTGTGTCGCGTTTTGGGATGATCGCTTATGCTTCAAGTTTAGATCAAGGTGGAGTATTTGGCACATCGGCGGAAGATTGTGCTTTAGTGTTAGGTGCAATGTCAGGTTTTGACGAGAAAGACTCGACCAGCTCAGAGCAGTCTGTTCCTGATTTTAGCGCCACTTTAAATGACTCTTTGCAAGGTTTGAAAATAGGTTTGCCCAAAGAATATTTTGAAGAAGGGCTTGATGCAGGTGTTGCAAAAGCGGTTGAAGAGGCGATTGCGGAATACAAAAAAATGGGTGCAGAGATTGTTGAAATCACGTTGCCTAATACGCATTTAGCTATACCTGCTTACTATGTAGTAGCCCCTGCGGAATGTTCATCTAACCTTTCGCGTTTAGATGGTGTGCGCTACGGCTATCGTTGTGAGAATCCTAAAGACTTGACCGACCATTATATGCGCTCGCGTGGTGAGGCATTTGGTGCTGAGGTGAAGCGTCGCATTATGGTCGGAACTTACGCGCTATCCGCAGGTTATTACGATGCGTATTATCTAAAGGCACAGAAAATTCGTCGTTTAATCAGTGAAGATTTCAAGCAAGCTTTTGAGAAAGTCGATGTGATAATGGGACCCGTTGCGCCGCAAACAGCCTTCAAAATAGGCGAGAAATCGGACGATCCAATCAGCATGTACCTTTCTGATATTTATACGATAGCCGTCAATTTAGCAGGGCTTCCTGGTATGTCATTACCTGTTGGCACCGCTAATAATATGCCCGTCGGTTTACAGATTATTGCTAATTATTTCGATGAGGCAAAAATGCTCAACGTAGCACACCAATATCAGCAAGTGAGTGATCATCATCAACAAGTGCCTGCCGCCTTTGAAGCGGTCAAAGGAGGAGCATAATCATGGAATGGGAAACAGTAATCGGGCTGGAAATTCACGCTCAGTTGATGACAAAATCAAAAATATTCTCAGGTTCTTCTATCGCTTATGGCGCAGAACCTAATACGCAAGCCAATGCGGTTGATTTAGCCCTGCCAGGTGTTTTGCCCGTATTAAATATCGAAGCGGTGCGTATGGCAGCGAAATTTGGTTTAGGTATCAATGCACCTGTCTCGCAAGGCTCTGTGTTTGCACGTAAAAACTACTTCTATCCTGACTTACCGCAGGGTTATCAAATCAGTCAAATGGACTTGCCGATAGTTGAAATGGGACACATTGATATTCCGTTAGAAGATGGTAGCACTAAGCGTATTGGCATAACGCGCGCACATTTAGAGCAAGATGCGGGTAAGTCGTTGCATGAAGATTTTGCAGGAATGACAGGGATTGATCTTAACCGTGCAGGTACACCGTTACTGGAGATTGTCTCTGAACCAGATATGAGCAGTGCTAAAGAAGCGGTTGCTTACATGAAAAAAATTCATGCACTGGTACAGTATTTAGAAATCTGTGATGGCAATATGCAAGAAGGTTCATTCCGTTGTGATGCGAATGTGTCGGTGCGTCCTAAAGGTCAAAAAGAACTGGGTACACGTGCAGAGCTTAAAAATATCAACTCATTCCGCTTTGTCGAGCGAGCGATCAATATCGAAATTGAGCGCCAGATTGATATTATCGAAGAGGGCGGTGAGGTTGTGCAGGAAACTCGTTTGTTCGACGCTGATAAAGACGAAACGCGCTCCATGCGATCAAAAGAAGAAGCGAATGATTACCGCTACTTCCCTGATCCTGACCTATTGCCTGTTAGAATTAGCGATGAATTTATCGAGGCAATTAGAGCAACATTGCCCGAGCTTCCAGAAGCAAAAAAACAGCGTTTTATCGAGCAATTTGAGCTAAGTGATTATGATGCTGAGGTGATGACATCTAGCCGTCCGCTTAGTGATTACTATGAAATTGTAGCAAGCAGTAGTGGCGAGGCAAAACTTGCTGCAAACTGGGTGATGGGTAATTTATCTGCGGCACTGAATAAAGATGATCTTGAGGTGAAAGACTCCCCTGTGAGCGCAGAAATGCTCGGTGGCATGATTAAGCGCATCTCCGACAATACCATCTCAGGAAAAATCGCCAAAGATGTGTTTGAAGCAATGTGGAATGGTGAGGGTGATGCTGACGCGGTTATTGAAAGTAAAGGTTTAAAGCAGATTACCGATAGTGGTGCGATTGAGGCGATGATTGATGACATTATCGCTAATAATCAAAGTCAAGTTGAAGAATTCCGCGCAGGTAAGGAAAAGGTCTTGGGTTTCTTTGTTGGGCAAGTAATGAAGGCATCAAAAGGTAAAGCGAATCCTGGGCAAGTAAACCAACTGTTGAGAGATAAGTTGAAAGCTTAACCTTAATCAGAAAAAAATAGAGGGATAACTATCATTTTCTAAGGGGTGAAAATATTATTATATTCACCCTTTTTTTGGTTTCATATCAAGTAAATAGTGTGGAAAAACTGTTATTATAATCCCTCGTTTGTGTATTGCTCTCATCTTCAGTCATTCTAAATTGGACATCAAATATGGCATTTTCAAAATTATTTGGACGCTTAAATTTATCAGGGAATAAAGCTGATTCGGCTGATTTTCGACCTGTTGCCATTACGAGAGAGTTAGATAGTGTGACCATAAAGCATGAGGGAAAACCCTTTAAAATATCTCGCGAAAAAAATAATGATGCGGTGATTCCTGCAATGTATGCAAAAACTTCACGTCCATGCCCTCCTTTTTGTGTGCAACCGATGATTATTGCAGAAGGCGTTGACACTATTGGGGAGTTGGAGTTTCTTGATTATTTAGTGCAAAAAAGTAACGGTGATGAGACGCTTGCTATTGTCGATTCACGTACAAGCGACTGGGTGTTAGTTTCAACTATTCCTGGCACTATTAACGTTCCATGGATTTCTTTATCACGAGAAGTTGGGGTTACAGCAAATAAAATGCTTAGCGTTTTGAAGTCTAAATTTAGTGTGAAAGTAAGCGATGAAAGTAGGGCAGAGGAGCTTTTTAATGCGGATAAACTGAGTGAAGTTCTTGATTTTTCAGAGGCAAAAACCTTAGTGTTGTATTGCAATGGTCCGTGGTGCGAACAGTCACCCATTAATATTCGCTGTTTATTGCATTTAGGCTATCCTGCGGAAAAAATAAAATACTACCGTGATGGAATGCAGGGCTGGGTAGGGCTTGGTTTTCCTACAGTT
>CAZQTJ010000215.1:0-4210 GCA_964596035.1 uncultured Cocleimonas sp.
TGATGAATCAATAGCTTGCGTCCTGTGCCGTAGTGACCTCACGGATTCAGGACTAATATTTAAGTAATTGAACAGTTAATTGTACATGATATTAGGCTATTATCCTACGCTGAGGGCTTCTCCTAAGAATCTCATTAAAAACATTTAATCTATTTTGTAAAACTTACGGAAAATTATGACAGAGCAAACACCTATTTTATTCGATGTGCCTTATGAAAGGGCTGGTTTTAGAGTAGACCAAATAGCAGCAGAATTCTGCCCACAATATTCTCGTAGTCAATTACAAAAATGGGTTAAATCAGGAAATATACTCGTTGATGGCAAGCAACGAAAAAACAAAGATAAATTAGCAGGGGGGGAGCAAGTTAGCGTGCAACCTATCGTCGTTGAGCGCACTGATTCACTCCCTGAAAAGATAGATTTAGATATTGTCTATGAAGACGACCATGTGCTCGTTATCAATAAGCCTGCTGGTTTAGTGGTTCACCCTGGTGCAGGGAATACGCATGGCACATTGATGAATGGTTTGTTAGCGCATAATGATAATCAAGTCAACTTACCGCGCGCAGGTATCGTGCATCGTTTAGATAAAGACACGACTGGTTTGATGATGGTGGCTAAAACCCTTGAAGCGCACCACAACCTTGTCGAGCAACTTCAATTACGAGAAGTAAAGCGTGAATATCTTGCCTTAGTCTCGACCGAGGTTATTTCAGGCAACACGATTGAAGGTAATATTGCCCGCAGTGCGCGTGACCGTAAAAAGATGACGGTATGTGATGATAGTGTCGGTAAACCTGCGATTACGCATTATCGCATAGAGCAAAAAATGCCTAATTTCACTTTATTGCGCGTTAATTTAGAAACAGGTAGAACGCATCAAATAAGAGTACACCTTAGTTGGAAGCATATGCCTATCGTGGGTGATAAAACGTATTCTGGGCGACTAAAAGTCCCTGCTGGTATAGACGAGGCGCTACGCGTAAAAATACAAAAATTTAATCGCCAAGCGCTCCATGCCACACGACTTACTATCACACACCCTGATACGGGCGAAAGAGTCTCGTGGGAAGCCACTATGCCCCAAGACATGCAAGAAATGGTGGATGCCTTGAGCCAGTTGAATGATGAGTAATATTCCTCCCGAATGGATAATCCCTAATTGGTCTGCGCCTAAAAATATCAAGGCTGTAATGACAACCCGCCAAGGTGGGTTTAGCCACGCACCCTTTGACTCGATGAATTTAGGCGATCATGTTGATGATGATCTAGCACGGGTTACTAAAAATAGGGCGCATCTTAAAAAATTATTAGCGTTAGCAAATAATCCTTTGTGGCTAACACAAGTGCATGGCGTGACAGTCGCAAAGGCAGATGATTTATTAGCAGTGACTCACTCGGTAGAAGCAGATGCATCGGTCGCACATCAAATAGGATCAGTTTGTGCCGTAATGACAGCCGATTGTTTGCCCGTATTATTTTGCAATACCCAAGGCACAGCAGTAGCCGCAGCTCATGCAGGATGGAGAGGACTTCACGCAGGTGTATTAGAGCAAACCGTAAAATCATTAAATTGCTCAACGAGAGATATTATCGCATGGCTCGGCGTTGCGATTGGCCCTGATAATTTTGAAGTAGGCGGTGAAGTACGCGATGCGTTTATTGCGGAGCATACAATCGCTAAAAGTGCCTTTGTTCCATCATCCAATAATAACAAGTGGTTAGCCGATATTTACCAATTAGCACGTTTGCGCTTAGAAGCTATGGGTATAACAAAAATATACGGTGGCGGCCAATGTACTTTTGCAGATAGCGACCGTTTTTACTCCTATCGACGTGAAGCAAAAACAGGACGCATGGCGAGTTTAATTTGGATGGCTGATTGATGATTGCAAGCCTATCTCTGTCTACTCACTAAATACAAAAAAGCTGGATAGCACATTCGAAAGCATCTGCAACATTTCTTTAATTTCACTTGCAGATACCGTCAATGCAGGCATAAAACGCAAAGTATTTTCATTGGGCGCATTGATAATCAAACCTTGTTCTAATGCTTTTTGTACGATTTTATTTGCATTAATACTCGCGGTATCCAGAGCGAGCAATAAACCTTTTCCTCGCACTTTACCTAAATCATATTGTTTTGATAGCTTTTCTAGACCTGTTAAAAGTAGCCGTGACGTTCTCTTAATATTTTTCAAAAAGCTAGGTTTAGCTACTTTTTCTATAATGACATGAGCAACAGCGGTCATTAGCGGGTTGCCATTAAATGTTCCGCCTTGGTCGCCATATTCAAATACGCAGCAATGTTCTTTTGCCAATAAAGCAGCAATAGGTACACCACCGCCTAAGCCTTTAGCTAAGGTCATTATATCGGGTGCTACATGGTAGCCTTCATAAGAAAAAAGATGACCTGTTCTGGCAATGCCTGTTTGTATTTCATCAAAAATCAATAAAATTTGATGTTTATCTGCTAGTTTTCTCAGCGCTGTTATAAATTGCGGGGTAGCGGGAATAACACCTGCTTCTCCTTGAATAGGTTCTAGCATAATGGCAACGACACTATCGTCTATCGCTTTTTCTACAGCGTCTATATCGTTAAAATGGACTTTGATAAAACCCTCTGTTTTTGGCTCAAAAAGTGATTCAAATGCTGCCTTTCCACTGGCTGCCATCGTGGTTAGCGTTCTTCCATGAAAACTTTTATCAAACGTTATAATTTTCCATGCTCCTGATTTTTTATTTTGTCCCCATTTTCTAGCGAGCTTAATCGCCCCTTCGTTAGCTTCTGCACCAGAATTAGCAAAAAACACTTGATCAAACACGGAATAATTAACCAAAGTGTTGGCACATTTGACCATAGGCTCGTTATAAAAAGCAGGGCTGGCATTGATTAAACGAGTAGATTGCTCCAACAATACCTTGCTGATTTCATCAGGACAATGCCCCAAGGTATTGACTGCCCAACCTTGTATAAAATCCAGATACTTTTTCCCTTTATCATCCCAAAGCCAACTTCCTTTTCCTTGGGTATAGACTATATTTGATCTTTTAGTTATTTGCATAACGGCACTAAACGGGGTGTTCATTGTATTTTCCTCAGACATAAAAAAAGCCACAGCGGATTAGGCTGCGGCTTTATGGATAGTTAGTTTTTAAGACTATTTGTTAATAATTAGTCAGGCACTGAATTAACTCCATGTAGACACAGCAATGCAGTACGACGGCGTCGTAAAATAAAATGAGCCTGTGAGGTGAAAGGTGAGTTATTCATATGGCTGAGTATGCTTTAGAAACAAGTGACACGTCAAGAGGCTACTTTTAGATAATCTTCTAGATTTTTTGTAAGCTTATCAATAACTCTTTGTCTAGTTTCTACTGCTGCCCATGCGATATGTGGCGTTAGAATCAAGTTGGGAATATCATCTGCCAATAAGGGATGACTACTCGGTGGCGGTTCTTGGTCGAGTACATCAATTCCTGCACCTGCTATTTCATGGTTTCGCAGTGCGTAAGCTAAAGCAGTATTGTCAACCACAGCCCCGCGTGCTGTATTGATAAGCAATGCTGTCGGTTTCATTTGTTGAAATTCAGAGGTGCTAATAAGATGTGTAGTGCCATCGGTGAGAGGGCAGTGAATACTGAGCACGTCAACTTGTGCTAATAAGTCATTTAAGGGTAAACGATCATTAGAGTGGTTTGTCGTACCAACACGTTGAGCAATTAATATCTTCATACCAAACGCTAGCGCAAGCTTTTCTACACCTTTGGCAAGGTTTCCATAGCCAATTAAACCGAGCGTTTTGCCTGATAGCTCTTGTATAGGGAAGACTAAATTGGTCAGTTTTTCGTTGCGAGTCCACCCTCCCTTTTTGGTGAAATCTTGATACGATATAAGCTGGGTAGACAAGGCAAGCATTAAGCTAAAGACATGCTGAGCAACACTTGAGGAACAGTAATCAGTAACATTTTTTGTAATAATACCGTTGTTTTTGCAATAATTAAGGTCAATATTATCCATTCCTGTTGCAGTAAGCAGAATGATTTTTAACCGTGGTAATTTCTCTAATAACTCTTTATCAAAAACAACTTTATTGGCAATCGCAATGGTTGCATTTTTTAATCGTTCAAAGCGTTGTTCTGTACTGGTTGCTAAGTGACGATCCCAACTATCGACTAATTTTAGTAAATTGCTTAGATCAAGATCACC
>CAZQTJ010000216.1:0-1056 GCA_964596035.1 uncultured Cocleimonas sp.
TAAACCAATATCTTACGCCCTGTTATCCGCATTGACCTCACGGATTCAGGATAAATGCAAGGTTTATATACCTTCAGCTCTTTCTCGCTTGGCGTAAAACTCTTTTTCAAATTCTTCAAAATGATTTTCTTCAATCGCTTGGCGTATATTACTCATTAACTCTTGATAGTAATATAAATTATGAATAGTGTTTAGGTGTGCGCCAAGCATTTCTTTGCATTTATCTAAGTGACGTAAGTAAGCGCGTGAATAATTCTGGCAGGTGTAACAGCCACAATCTTTATCAATCGGTCCTGTGTCTTTTTGGTGTTTGCTATTGCGAATTTTTACGGTGCCGTGGTGCGTAAAAAGAAAGCCATTGCGTGCATTGCGTGTTGGAATAACGCAATCAAACATATCAATGCCGCGTTTAACTGCTTCAACTATATCTTCGGGTTTACCGACCCCCATTAAATAGCGTGGTTTGTCTTTTGGTAGGAGGTGAGTGGTGCTGTTTAATACTTGGTCGCGCTCGTCTTTAGGTTCGCCAACAGATAAACCACCGATTGCATAACCATCAAAATCTATTTCACGTAAGCCCTCTACAGATTTTTGACGTAAATCATCATACATGCCGCCTTGTACAATTCCAAACAGTGCCGCAGGGTTATCAGCATGAGCCGTTTTACTGCGTTTGGCCCAACGTAGTGAAAGTTCCATCGAGTCTCGTGCTTCTGTATGTGTTGCAGGGTAGGGGGTGCATTCATCAAAAATCATCACAATATCTGAGCCTAGCTCCCGTTGAATCTGCATGGAGTATTCGGGCGTTAGCATGACCTTTGCGCCATTAACAGGTGAGTTAAAGAGTGCGCCTTCTTCTGTGAGTTTGCGCATTTTAGCTAATGAAAAAACTTGGAAGCCACCAGAATCGGTCAAAATAGGTTTATCCCAATTCATAAAGTCGTGTAAATCACCATGTTTTTGGATAATTTCAGTCCCTGGGCGAAGCATAAGATGAAAGGTATTGCCAAGAATTATTTCTGCGCCTAAGCCTTTTAATTCCTCAGGAGTCATTGA
>CAZQTJ010000216.1:1156-4206 GCA_964596035.1 uncultured Cocleimonas sp.
CATTATGTCAGTTAATAGGGATATTATGGATAGTGTATACGCGTCGATAGTATTCACCAGTATTTTGTAGAATATAACCGCTGAGAAGGAAAATAATATGCAACAACTTACTATTAAGAAAACATTATTGGCATCGTCGTTAGCCGTTGCACTGGCATCACCAGTAGCTTTCGCAACCAATGGATTAGCGCCCACGGGAATAGGTCAGGAGCATAAAGCGATGGGTGGGGCAGCTGTGGGTAATCCTGTGAATACCATGAGTATGGCGACTAACCCTGCTGCGGCATCGTTTATTGATGATGGTTGGGATACTGAGTTGGAGTTATTTAAGCCTAATCGTACGGTTGTACGTAAAGCATTGCCACCAGCGATGGGCGGGTTTCCTAGTGTTACTTACAAAGGGGATGAAAAATCAATTTTTGCTATTCCTGGTGGCGGTTATAAAAAGCAAATGAATGATAAGTATTCTGTTGGTTTCTCTATGTATGGTAATGGAGGAATGAATACAGAATTTAAAACAGGACCGACAATTGTTTCTGATGGGCGTCCTGGCTTTCCTGCCGCAGGTACAATCATACCCTTTTCTCAATCTGCGGCACATTCTGGTGTAAATTTAGAGCAACTATTTGTTTCTCCTACTTTGGGTATAAAGCTAAACGACAAGCATGCATTAGGTGTCTCTGTTAATCTCGTTTATCAACAGTTTAAAGCTCAAGGTTTAGAAACACTCTCTGGGTTTTCTGGTGAGCCAACTAAATTTACGGGGCGTGGAACAGATTCTGCAACAGGTATTGGCGCAACAATAGGTTGGATGGGAAAACTAACGGATACAACCACGGCTGGTGTTGCTTATCGCTTAAAAACCAAAATGGGTAAGTTTAAGAAGTATGCAGGGTTGTTCCCAGATGGGGGGCGTATGGATGTGCCTGCGGCATTGACTATTGGTTTTTCTGAGCAGGTTACGCCTAAAACTAAAGTAGCGGTTGATCTTCAACAAATTTATTATTCAAAGACTGGGGCTATCGGTAATAGTGGCGCGATTAAAAAGCCATTTGGCTCAAAAGGTGGGCCAGGCTTTGGTTGGGATGATCAAACAATTGTAAAAATTGGTGTTAAACATCAACTTAATCCGAAATTGGCGTTAATGGCTGGATATAATCATGGTGATTCACCTGTCGGATCAGAGGATACTTTCTTTAATTCATTGACTCCTGCGGTAGTGGAAGATCATTTATCTTTGGGGGCTGAGTATAAGCTTAATAAGAAGGCTAGTGTTGTTGGTAGTTATACGCATACCTTCAGTAATACGGTTAAAGGTAGTTTTGCTGATGGTCAGCCCTTTGACTTGAAAATGGATCAAGACGCAATAGGTCTAGGCTATAGCGTTAAGTTTTAAATAAAAAAAGCGAGGTTTATACCTCGCTTTTTTTATGCTTGTAATTTTTGGAGGATGTTAAAATGTTTAAAAAAATAGGGCTAGGATTTGTAGGGGTAATGTCGGTTAGTTTATTTTCAACATCTGTTATGGCAGTGGAATTTATGGATGCGGCATGGGCAAAACAGGCATGTGCTGCATGGAATAAAGAGCCAGTGTTAACGGAAAAATTAAAACAAATGCCAAGTGATATGTTTGGTGATGGTTATCAGTGGATTAAAAATGATGCGGGTCGTGGTTATAAACTCATTCAGATTTACCGTGATGGTTGTGAAGCATCTAAAATTCAACTAAATATTGCTGTGAAAGATGGCAAGGCAATGTGTATTTATGGTGGCAAGCCTGATGGTAAAAAAATGGATGGTAATGTAGATTATATCATGCATGCTACAGACAAGGATTGGACTTGCATGGGCAGTGGCTCCTGTGGTGTGATGGGCTCAATGATGACAGGCAAGCTGAAATTTAAAGGGCCAAAAGTTGAGGCGATGAAGGTAATGGATCCTTTTGGGAAATTTCTGACCTTAACAGGTAAGGTTCCTGGGAATAAAGGAGAGTGTCAAGCAACAAAACCTGCACCAAAGCCTTCGCCAAAGCAAGCAAAGTAACTTGCTTGAAAATATAGCTTCGACAAAAGCCTCTAGAATATTTTAGAGGCTTTTATCGTTTTATAACTGGTGTTTTTCACAGGCGATAAGTGTATTTTTCATCAGCATAGCAACGGTCATTGGTCCAACGCCTCCGGGAACGGGGGTAATCCAAGCGGCATTTTCAGAGGCTACTTGAAACTCAACATCACCTGCAAGCGTACCATCATCCATACGGTTTACACCGACATCGATAACAGTAGCCCCTTTTTTTATCCACTCTCCTTTTACTAGCCCTGCCTTGCCAACGGCAACTACAACAATATCGGCTTGAGCAACTAGCTCGGGGGTGTTTGTGGTAAATCGATGGCATAGCGTTACAGTGGCGCCTGCTAAAAGCAGTTCTAGCATCATTGGACGACCAACTATATTGGAGGCTCCGACAATAACGGCATGTCTCCCTTTGTAGGTTTCACCGATAGAGTCCAATAAGTGTATAATACCATAAGGTGTGCAAGGGCGCATGTCAGGTATGCGTAAGGCTAATTTGCCTATATTGCTAGGATGAAACCCATCCACATCTTTATCAGGATGTATGTGCTCAATGACAAGTGAAGCATCAATGTGCTCAGGTAGTGGTAGTTGCACGAGAATGCCATCAATCGTTTTGTCCTCATTCAATTCATCTATTATGGCAAGTAATTCGTGTTGGGTTGTTTTCTCGGGAAGGTCGTAAGACCGAGAGGTCATACCTATTTCTTTGCAGGCTTTGCGTTTATGACCAACATAGACCCGTGATGCAGGGTCTCCTCCAATTAAAATAACCGCCAAACCTGGGGCTCGTTTGTCTAACTTTATACGTGCATCAATTAATATTTTTATTTCTGCTCTAACGTCAGCTGCGATTTTTTTTCCGTCAATAAGTTTAGCGGTCATGTTTCTGTATTCTCAAGAGGGTAAATTAAACTTCTAATTACTATATTGTAAAGAACTTTTTAGGGTACTTTAGGGGAAAAAGTTTTCTAATT
>CAZQTJ010000217.1:0-4201 GCA_964596035.1 uncultured Cocleimonas sp.
CCATATCGACCTAATTTCAATAAAATATAATTAATTACGCTTTAATTTCAACCAGATACCTAGTTAATCTCAAGTAAATCCCGTATTCTATAGTAATGACAAAACCAAGTTATACGATACGATTGATATTAGGTTTTTGCTTCTTATTAGGTTGTAGCACCCTCTTAGCAAAGCAAACGCTAAAGGGATTCGCTCTTCTTCAATACGAGAGCTTGCAAACCATTATAGAAGCTAGTTTGAATGGCGCTGGACTGGAGGAGTTTAATAAAATAACCTTACGGGTCGCAAACAATATTCAATGGTCTAATGGTAAGAGTACTAATCGTTATATTAAAGCGCATCGACGTTGTTATCCTTATCTTAAACGACAATCGAGAGATGATATGCCTGCCTTTTTGTTTCTTATCGCCTACCTTGAGTCAGGTTGGCGCGCTAAGGTAGGTAATCCTCTGCATGATTATGGCTATTGGCAAATGACTCCCGAGGTAGTAAGAGAAATACGCAAATTACCTGAAGCTTCTAAAAAACTTTCAAGGTCTAGTCTGAAACGAATTCGTAATCATAAGGATTTAAGCACTGAGGCGGCATTTATCCATATACATCGTTATTATTTTTATTTTCGTCATGTGGCTAATTTTGAAGAAGCAGATGCTTGGATGTTTACTTTAGTTGCCTTTAATTGGGGGGCAGGTAATGTAAAACGCATGTTAATCGACATGGAAACTGAAGAAAAAGACCTTACTTTTTCTGCATTTTATCAATATTTAGTGGCACGTAGTAATAATAATGAAGATGATAAATCGATGCGAATTGCAGTTGAATATATCCCCAATCTTTGGAATATTGCTTTATTACTAACGGGGAAAACATCGACTTTAGAGTCTTAAGTCGATAGACACAAAAAGCTCCTTTAAATATTATTCCCAAGCCCTCCTCTAAATTTGTTATCCTCCCCCCTTCTTTCTGTCTTTAGAATAAGTTAACTCTCAATCAAGATACCCCTATGAAACCTGTATTTGCATTAGTTGGTCGCCCGAATGTCGGTAAATCAACACTTTTTAATCGTTTAACAAAATCTCGTGATGCTTTAGTTGCCGATTTTCCTGGCTTAACGCGTGACCGAAAATACGGTACAGGTGTGGTTGGAGAGCGTGATTACCTTGTGATTGATACAGGTGGTTTAAGCGGTGATGATGTTGGTATTGATGAGTACATGGCGGCTCAAACGTGGATGGCAGTTGATGAGTCGGATGTGGTTTTATTTTTGGTTGATGGACGAGAAGGCTTAACCGCCGCCGATCATCTGGTTTCTGACCGTTTACGTCGTGAAGGTAAAAAGGTTTATCTACTGGTAAATAAGATTGATTCTGTTGATCCTGAGCAAGCATGTGCTGAATTCTACGCACTTGGCTTTGCCGATGTTTTTCCTATCGCGGCAGCACAAGGTCGCGGTGTTGCCAAAATGATAAACGCCTTATTGGATGATTATCCTAATGACGGCGAAGAAGAGGAAGATTTTGATGAAGCTTATGGTGATACGATTCGTATCGCCTTTATTGGTCGTCCCAATGTAGGAAAATCAACCCTTATCAATCGCTTAATGGGTGAAGAAAGAGTCATTGCTTTTGATAAACCTGGTACGACCCGCGATAGTATTTTTGTACCGTTTGAGCGTGATGGACAAAAATACACCCTTATCGATACCGCAGGGGTGCGCCGTAGAAGTAAGATAAATGAAGCCATTGAGAAGTTTAGTATCATAAAAACACTCGATGCTATCGAGAAAGCCCATGTTGTTATAATGTTGCTTGACGCACATGAGAGTATCACCGAGCAAGATGCGCATTTACTGGGTCTTATCATTGATGCAGGACGTTCTTTAGTGCTAGCGATTAATAAATGGGATGGTCTGGATACTTATGCACGAGATCAAATCAAAGTAAAACTAGAGGTTAAACTCCCTTTTCTTGATTTTGCTGACCAACATTTTATATCCGCACTACATGGTACAGGTGTTGGACATTTGTTCCAGTCTGTCCATGAGGCTTACGAGTCTGCGATGATTAAGGTGTCTACATCGCGTATGACCAAAATATTACAAACCGCAGTACAGACTCACCAATTACCCATTAGCAGCGGTCACCGCATAAAATTACGCTATGCACATCAAGGAGGTAGCAACCCTTTTACGATTATCATTCACGGCAATCAAACCAAACGTATTGCGAATAGCTATAAACGCTACCTAATGAATTATTTTCGTGAAGTTCTACAGCTTAAAGGGACGCAAGTGCGTATAGAATTTAAGACAGGGGATAACCCTTTTGAAGTACCCAAAAAACGTGCGCGTATCTCTAAATCACAAGAATATCGTCAAAAACGTAAAAATCCTCATATGTCTTCTTTAAAGAGCAGAAAGAAAAAGTAACAGGTAAATCAAGTGGTTTTGAACTAAACTCTACTGTTTTGATCTTTAAAGGTGTCATCCCTCTATTCGATAGAAGGGTGAGTCACTATCTGCTTTAAGAATTTTTCAAACAACCCGAGAGACGAATGAAATCTAACTTCTTTACACGCTTTGTTGTACGCCCTAGTGCGCTTTCAATCACCTTTTTCCTTGCTGCGCTTTTAACCAGTTCTCACCTTTATGCGGGGGGTAAACCACTGCTAGGTATGAACACCAACGAAGTAATGCAAGTTGACTCCAGTGTTCCGTTTATCAATCTATTTAAACAAGCTTTGCCTTTTAATGAGTCACGACGACTGACTAGAGGTAATATTTCTTATGATAAAGATGGCTGGCCACGTAATTTAAATGGCGGTGTTGCGGGTACGAATTTAATTCACTGGCTTCCCGCAGGAACCATTCCTGAAGGTAACTATACCGTACTCTACGACGGTGAAGGCACACTCAAATACGGTGATGATGCAACTCTGGTAAGTAAAACACCTGGTCGAGAAATTATTAACATACGCTCTGGCGCGGATAAATTTTTTAAAGTGACCTTAAGCATTATAAAAAGTAATCCACGTAACTATTTACGTAATATTCGTTTGCTTCCATCAGGTGGCATATGTGCTAATAACCCTTATCAACGTGTCACGAACGAGCGTGCTTGTGCTGGTAATTACCTGTCATTTGAAAAGCATTACGACCAAATCTTATTTAACCCTGATTATTTAAGGTTTATGCGTAACTTTCGGGTGATACGTTTTATGAATATGTCGGGAATCACGCGCAACCCTATAAGTTCATGGAATAATATGCCTCGCATGTCGCAAGCAACATGGGCAGGCAAAGAAGGTAAGCGTGGCGCACCTTTGGAGGTGATGGTTAAATTAGCTAATAAACTCAATGCAAATCCTTGGTTTAATATCCCCCATGCCGCTGACAATAATTTAGTACGCCAATATGCCCTGTATGTAAAAAAGCATCTGCGCCCTAATTTAAAACCTTATATTGAATATACCAACGAGACGTGGAATAGCGCATTTACTCAAGCACATTACACAAAGACAATGGGGATGCAACAACATCTAGATCCTAATAGAGCACAAGCGGGACATAAGTTTTACGTTAAACGTACCTTAGAAGTCATGCGTCTTTGGGAGCAAGTTTATGGTGGACCTCAACGTATCACGCGTGTTTTAGCTGGCTTCTCTGCCAGTCCTAAAATGACAGAACTACTGTTAAAATATATGAATGCTTATCAACATATTGATGCCTTTGCTATCGCTCCTTATTTTTACGTTCACCAGCGTAATCTAAAAGGCATTAAATCGGTTCCTGATGTGTTTAGATTATTAAAAGACCCTAAAAACCCCTACTCTCTGGATAATGTTTATAAAATGCTAGAGAAACAAATGAAGGTGGTGAGAAAATATAAGGTGAAATTAATTGCCTATGAAGGCGGACAACATCTCGTTGCTGCTGGAACACATTCCACCCGCGATTATCCTAATCCATTTTTAATTGGTGCTAACCGCGCACATCCTATGGAAAAAATGTACATAGAGTTTCTGCAAAACTGGGGACGTATAACAGGCAATCAGCTATTTACTGTATTCTCATCGCCACGTACTTACCAATTTTATGGTAGCTGGGGAATTAAAGAACATATCAACCAGCCTGATAATAAAGCGCCTAAGTACAGAGCTTTAAAGCGATTTTTCTAACTATTTATTGTGTCCACCCACTTAA
>CAZQTJ010000218.1:0-4185 GCA_964596035.1 uncultured Cocleimonas sp.
AGCAACAATTGGAATTAATTGGCTTAGATGCTGATGGTTTAGTCGCATCAATAGCATCCTTCATTTCCCAGTTGACACTTTAAAATCTATAAAATACCTTTTTGGGAGGTCAACATGTCATTTGTTTGTGTGGTGAATGATGAGACGTTATCATTACTCCGCCATAAACCGCTCAATCTCATCCACTTCTTTCAATAGTCCGCCTGTTAAAACATCATTTCCCTTGGGTGTAATTAATACGTCATCTTCAATACGAATACCGATATTCCACCATTTTTTATCTACATTGTCAGCAGGTGAAATATAAAGTCCTGGCTCTACGGTTAGTACCATCCCAGGTTCTAACAAGCGCCATTGGTCATCTACTTTATAGTCGCCTACATCATGCACATCTAGCCCTAACCAATGTCCTGTTTTGTGCATATAAAATGGCTTATACGCTTCGTCTTTGATGATTTCATCAAGGTCGCCACTGAGTAGCCCTAGTGCTAATAAACCTGATGCAATCACATACACAGCCGCTTCATGCGGTTGATTCCAAGTATTTCCTGGTTTTGCTTGTTCGATAGCAGCGGCTTGGGCATCAAGTACCAGTTGATACAATAAGCGTTGCGGTTCGCTGAATACACCATTGACAGGGTAGGTGCGGGTAATATCGCTGGCATAGCCTTGATATTCCGCACCAGCATCAATCAATAATAAATCACCGTCTTGCAACATTGCATTGTTATCAATGTAATGCAAAATACAGCCGTTTTCACCACCGCCGACGATAGAGGTGTAGGCAGGCTCCATTCCCGCAGTGCGGAATTCATGCAGTATTTCTGCTTCGATTTGATATTCGTACATGCCAGCGCGACACAGTTTCATCGCACGTTGATGTGCCAAAATAGCTGTTTTGGCGGCATGACGCATACAGCGTTGCTCCATTTTTGATTTATACAAACGCATATCATGCAAAATTAAATCAAGAGAAATAAACTCATGCGGTGCTTTTACACCATTGCGGATTTTACTGCGTAAACTATTAACCCACGACATAACACGCTGGTCGAAAACAGAATCAGCCCCCATGCTGTAATGCACCGCCGTTCGATTTTCCATAAGGCCTGGTAAAATATCGTCAATATCATCAATGGGAAAGGCATCATCTGCGCCATATAAACTTTTTGCGCCTTCTAAACCTGCCATGCGCCCTGTCCAGCGTTCGGTTTTTTCATCCTTCTCACGGCAGAACAGCAAAAACTCGCCTTCCTCACGCTCAGGTACAAACACCGCCACGGCTTCAGGTTCGTTGAAGTTGGTTAAATAGAGAAAATCACTTTCTTGACGAAACGGGAATTCGGCATCACGGTTACGAATTTTCAGTGCCGCAGAAGGCACAATCGCAATTGAACCACTGCCAATCATACTTAAAAGATGATCTCGACGATTAGCAAATTCTTTAGATGAAAATTGAGGCGGTTTTTTTAGCGGTGCATTCATGGCGGGTTCCTGATGGACATAAAATAATAATGAGTCACTATTACATTGTCTTATAATGACTGCAAATTATTTGATCGTGAAAGTGGTTTACACGGAATGAATGGTAGGGTGTTTAGATTAGAGTAGAGCTTAAAAAATCACATCTTCATAAATATCAGCCATACTAAGGTCTAAATTCAGACACTTAACCGTTAGCACATCGTCTTGATGGTCAAGTAGTAAATATTGCCAACCACTAACACTACGTTGATACACTTCGACCTGCATTTTTGCTTGTGAAATCATCACATACTCTTGCAGAGACTCAATGGTTTGATAGGTATGCCATTTTTCTCGACGGTCAATTGCTTCGGTAGAGGGCGACAAAACTTCAACAATTAAACAAGGATGTTGACGATAATACTCTTCACTATCATCAGGGTCGCAAGCCAAAAGAATATCAGGGTAATAAAAACGGTTAAGTTCAGAAATAAACAGTTTCATATCGGCAATGAAGGCTCTGCAATCTGTGCCTCTCGTTTTTTGGCGTAACAGACTGAATACATTGCCAGAGATCGTATTGTGTTTTACGCCAGCACCCGCCATAGCATACACATAACCATCGTAAAACTCATGACGAATATCACTTTCTAGTTCGCCTTGTAGATATTCATTAACACTTAACGGGCTAATTTCAACGGCTTGATTATTCATTTTATCTCCTTATTTCTAGCTTTTTTTAGTATAGCATATTAAGACAAGTTCCTAAGGACTCAGGATTGAATAACTAGCGAAACTTAACGAGCCTTTTTGTCCCAGCTTGAATGGTCTAAAATCGTTGCGTAGAATGACTATGCGCCTTTTTAGATCATCCAATCTGAAACAAAAATTCGACGTTAAGTTCCGCGACTTATTTAATCCCGAGTCCTAAGGTCGATAATCCGTCCGAAATTGCACTAATATCAACAGCAACATCCCCACATAAAGCCAAGCATTGCCTAATAACCACAGCACCAGCGGAACGGTTAGATAATAGCTTCGCATTCCTAGCATATAATGTAGTGCGCCATTAAACACCGTCCGCACCGCATATTTTTGATGACTTTCTGCCGCGTTTGCATCCCGTATGCATAAAATAAATCCTGCTTTATTGTAGTAACGTATCGACAAGGTAAAGTTGAAAAATGAAAAGAACATAATAATCATTAACAACAACAATTTAGCGCGAAAGAATTCCACCTGCATATTATCTGCCAAGCCATAGGTATTATGACGCAAAGCAATGGTCGCCAAAGACTCAGGGTCAAGCAAAAAATTTAAAATCGCCAAAGCTAACAGTGAGCCTGTCGATGCTAAAAACGTTGCCGACATCGACCAGTTGCGTAGTGTTTGCACTGCCAGAATATCTGAGTTATTTTTCATCACCCCGATTGTCCACGCCGAACGTGTCGCATTATATTTGCCGATAGTTGTAGACAAAGGCGCATGTTTAACGCGGTAATATAAAACTAAGTAATAACTTAGCCACAGAATAAAAGCAGGTAGCGAGTAAAGTACACCAGTATGAAAAATCATAAAAATAACCCAAACAAAGAATGCGCTAAACTGTACCCATAAAACAGCAAGAAGCAAATACTGATGAAAGTGATTTTTTCGGTTATCATCGGTTTCATATTTTCTAACTCACATTACAAAAGGAATAAACTATGGGTTTTTTAACAGGAAAACGTGTTCTTATCGCAGGTATTGCCAGTAAACGCTCCATCGCTTACGGTATTGCCGCTGCCATGCATCGCGAGGGTGCAGAGCTTGCCTTCACCTATCAAAATGACCGCTTAAAAGGACGTGTCGAAAAGTTTGCGGCAGAATTTAACACCGAGATCGTTATTCCTTGTGATGTTGCTAGTGATGAGTCCATCGAAAACTGTTTTGCCGAGTTAGGAAAAAGCTGGGACGGTTTAGACAGTCTCGTCCACTCCGTTGCATTTGCACCCAAAGAACAGCTTGCGGGAAGCATCGTCGAAAACACCACCCGCGAAGGCTCCGCGATTGCCCACGACATTAGCGCCTACAGCTTTATCGCGATGGCAAAACACGCCAAACCGATGATGGAAGGGCGCAATGGCTCGATGATGACATTAAGCTATCTGGGTGCAGTCGCCTCCATCCCCAACTACAACATCATGGGCATGGCAAAAGCCAGTTTAGAAGCCGCAGTACGTTACATGGCATACGACCTAGGCCCTGCTGGAATCCGCGTAAATGGCATCTCCGCAGGCCCCATCCGCACCCTCGCCGCCGCAGGTATCGGTGATTTTCGTAAAATGCTCGACCACGTAGAAGAAAACGCACCGCTACGCCGTAACGTCACCATTGAAGAAGTCGGCAACGTCGCCGCCTTTATGTGCTCAGACCTAGCATCAGGCGTAACCGCAGAGATTACATATGTAGACAGTGGTTATAGTACCGTGGGCATGTCGGGCTATGGCGGGGAGTAATTTTCTAAGATAATTCATGGAGGCAATGTGATGTCAGATAGTAATCTTAAATACGACTATATTAATGAGCAAGATTATTTAGACGGAGAAAAACTGGCAGATAGTCGCCATGAATATGTTAAGGGAAAAGTATATGCAATGGCGGGGAGTAGCAAACGTCACAATCGTATTGCGCTAAACTTAGTAATGGCGCTAAACACCAATGCACCCTGCGAGGTTTATA
>CAZQTJ010000219.1:0-4184 GCA_964596035.1 uncultured Cocleimonas sp.
AAACCCAACCGCCTTTTTGTTTCACTACTACGATATAAGGTTTCTATACAGAAATCATGTGCGTTAAAAAACCAAAACCTATCAGCGCGATAATTGCGCCCCCTGCACGTACAATCCACTCGCCCCAAGCGATACGCTTAAGCTCACCGATGGCGATACCTGCAAGGTGTAATAGACCTGTGCTTATTACAAATCCAATACTAAATACCAATGGATTAGTCGCATTCGGTAGTTCTGTGCCATGTGCATGACCATGAAAAATCGCAAATGCACCGACGATAACAGCTGCGATCCAAATAGGCGGGCGAACCGCAAATAAAACAACGAGACCAAGCACGACACCTGAAAGTGCGATACCTGTTTCAATATAAGGAATGGGAACACCGACGACACCTAATGCACCACCAAATGCCATTACCAAAGGGAAAACCACGGGTAAAATCCAGATAGCGGGTTTACCGAGGAAAGCGCCCCATAAACCAACCGCCACCATGGCAACTACATGATCAAGCCCTGAGATAGGGTGAAAAAAACCACTTAAAAAGCCACCTTTCAAACTCTCGGCACTTGCATGTGCAAAAGCAGGCGATGAAAAGAGAAGTAACAGTAAGACACTGCTTATAGCTGTTTTTATCTTATAATTGTTTAAATTCATATTCTTTATTCCTGATCATATTCAAATTTCAAAATAGAGTAACTTCTCATAATCAATAGCTTAAAGTGCAGTGTTGAGCTTTTCTGGCAAAAGCTAATGCTTGCACTCCTGTCTGCTGATGATGAGACGTTTTGAAATATACACCTGATTGCTGATTTTTTTTATTACAAATTATCACCAATCACAACTTTATTAAACCACGCCATCAAGACAACAGGTAGTTTGTAGAATACAATAAACCCCCATGAGATTATTCTTTAAACACAGTTTCTTTATTTGCTTTTTATGCTTGCCACAAATTGCTTCCGCCCATAGTCCAATAAAAGGCATGGGTGATTTTTTAAATGGGGTGTTACATCCTTTGCTTGTTCCTGAGCAGGTTTTGCTCCTACTAGGTCTGGGTCTTTTTTATGGACAGCATCACGTTAATCGACATAAAAAAAATATTCTTTATTTTATGTCGGCTATTATCACGGGCTTGTTTTTAGGTGATTTTTTACAAGCTGTTGATCTATCACTGCCTTTGCTACTCCTTGCGCTGATGATCAACTTTTTTGTCCTCATCAAACGTGATTTTTATCGACCTGTTTTTATTTTTTTAGTCGTTTTAAGTGGTTTACTGCTGGGGTTAGATTCAACACAAGCCGAGCTGACAGGAAAGGCTAAACTCGTCACCTTATTTGGTAGCGGTATCGGTATGTATTTTTTGATGCTTTATACGATGGCATTATCAGAAACCTTTAGTACACCGCAGTGGCGTGTGATTGCGGTGCGTATTCTAGCGTCTTGGTTAAGTGCGAGCGCCTTAATGGTGCTGGCGCTGAGGTTTGTGCAATGAAGTCGATAGATAAAATAATAAGTAAGCTATGCCTCGCTTTGGTGTTGCTGTGCATTATACCTACGGCTTCTGCTGATCTGGTCAAACCCGCCTTAATTGAAATTATCGTCGATAAACAAGGAGATGTGAAAGTAGAAATCCGCGCCAGTATCGAGGCGCTACTCACGGGTATTAATGGCAAATATAAAAACACCAAAGATGCCCCCAATGCGCCTGAGTATGACCGTCTAAGAAAAATGAGCAGTGAGCAATTGCAACCTGAGTTCAAAGCATTTGCAGCGATTTTTCTTAGCAAAGTCAAATTGCAAACTGACACCGCGAAAACAATACCTTTAACAATCAGTGAGGTAAAAATACCTGAACGAGGCTATACAAAAGTACCGCGCATTAGCCTGATTAAGCTACAAGGGAAAGTGAATCTCAGCGCACAATCGGTGCAATGGTATTACCCTATGTCCTTTGGTGACTATGCGGTACGTTTAAAACAGGTTGATAAGGCAAAGCAACAGTTTCATTGGTCTGAGTGGCAATGGCTACGCAAGGATATTATCAGCGAACCGCTCTCTCTTACTGAGGTTATTGCCGAAAAACCCTTGTATCAAACCATCGGGAATTATATCGAATTAGGCTATAAACATATTCTGCCCAAGGGAATGGATCATATTTTATTTATTTTTGGTTTATTCTTATTTTCTAGTAAATTCAGACCCTTGCTATGGCAAATCACTATGTTTACCATTGCCCATACCATTACATTAGGGCTTGCAATGAACGGCTTGTTTGATTTATCCGAACGCATTGTACAGCCATTAATTGCTTTATCCATCGTCTATGTGGGTATCGAAAATATCTTTAATAAAGGACTGCAAAAAAGTCGCTTAGTCTTGGTGTTTGCTTTTGGTTTACTGCATGGTTTGGGTTTTGCCAGTATGTTGTCAGACTTTGGTATGCCCGATAACGCCTTTGTTACCGCGCTGATTAGCTTTAATATTGGTGTAGAGCTAGGGCAACTGAGTATCTTGTTAGGTGCATTTTTACTGATCGGTATTATTTTTTCTAAACGTGATTGGTATAAGCCCTTAGTGATAAATCCTGCCTCTTTGCTCATTGCTATCATCGCTTTTTATTGGTTTATAGATCGGCTAGAACTTGGCTTGTAGCGTGAAGATGAAACTTTTCATAATCAAATAGATAGAATTGCACGCTTTATGACACCAGAACAAAAACAACGAATTATTATTAGCCAGCGTGATGCGTTAAGACGTAATGGCTTTCATCCTAATGCACTTTTCTGGAGCGACAAAACCGTGCAGGAATTGCGTTTTGATATTTTGCTACAGTGTGGGCTTCGCTCGGCGGATAGTGTGCTTGATGTTGGTTGTGGTTTTGGTGACTTAGGGGCTTATCTTCAACAGAAAAATCGACAGGTGGCGTATACAGGCATTGATATTTCACCTGAGCTATTAGCAGAAGGAAAGCGCCAATACCCTGACTTAACACTCATCGAAGCTGATCTTTTAGACTTCAATCCTAAACCGCAATCATTTGATTTTGTTTTATTATCGGGTGTATTAAACCGTCATTTTATGGGGAATAATGGTGCAGAAAGCGCAAGGGACTACGCGTTTACCGTTATTTCAACCATGTTTAAAACCTGCCGTAAGGGCATCGCTTTTAATCTATTAGATGCACGTCACGAATGGACCGCTAAACGCTGGGACTTACAAAGCTTTCACCCTGATGAAATAACGCATTTTATTAGCAAATTAACCGACAACTATCAGCTTATTGATGATTATCTGGAAAATGACTTTACACTTTACGTATGGCGTTAATAAGCAGCAGGCGGATACAGCAATACACCTGCCTAAAAAATTCACCACCACACTAAAAAAAATAGTAAAATATCCCTATGAGAATACCAAAACGAATCCAACCCCTTGTCGATGACGGGCTTATCGATGATGTCACTAGCCGCTTAATGAGTGGTAAAGAGGCTGATATTTACGTGGTGCATTGTGGCGATGAAGTCCGCTGTGCGAAGGTTTATAAAGAAGCCAGCAAGCGTAATTTTAAAAAGTCGGTGCAATATACCGAGGGGCGCAAGGTGAAAAATAGCCGTCGTGCGCGGGCGATGGAAAAAGGCTCTAAATTTGGTCGTCAAGAGCAGGAAAAGCTTTGGCAAAATGCAGAGGTAGACGCGCTGTATTTATTAGCCAGTGCAGGCGTGCGTGTACCTGAACCGTTTGGTTGTATTGATGGCGTATTGCTAATGGAGCTAATGACGGATGGCGAAGGCGGTATTGCCCCTCGTTTAGCAGACATTGCCATGACCGAAGAAGAGGCGCTAGAAGATCACGCTATTGTCATACAAAATATTGTGCGTATGTTGTGTGCGGGTATCGTACACGGGGATTTATCAGAATTTAATGTATTAGTTGACCAGTATGGCCCTGTGATTATCGACCTGCCCCAAGCGGTCAATGCGGCTTCTAATAATAATGCAAAGTCCATGTTAGAACGTGATGTCGATAATATGCGCCGTTATTTTGGCGAATTCGCCCCCTCATTGCTACACAGTCATTACGGTAAAGAAATGTGGGAGCTGTATGAAAACGGCGAACTTCAGCCCGACACTGTTTTAACAGGTCGATTTAAAGAATCAACTAAAGCAGCAGATGTTGGCTCGGT
>CAZQTJ010000220.1:0-4172 GCA_964596035.1 uncultured Cocleimonas sp.
TACTATTTTCCAATACAGAAATTACTAAATATTTCTCCGAGTAAATCATCAGGTGTGTATCTTCCTGTTATCTGTCCCAGTGAGTCTTGTGCTAAACGCAATTCTTCTGCCATTAGTTCTCCTGCGTTATATTTTTTTAATTGGTATTCTGCATTATCGACGGCTTGTTGGGCTTCTTCTAACGCCTGTAAATGTCGACGACGTGCAATAAAACTATCTTCAATTTCACTTTGATAGCCCATATATTGTTTAAGTTCTGTTTTTAATAGATCAATACCGATATTTTGTTTGGCTGATATATATATTTTATTTTCTCGCTGACCTGATTTCTGTTGGCTTAAATCTATTTTATTATGTACTTGTAATATAGGTAAGCTAGTTGGGAGTTGTTGGAGTATTTTTTTATTGGCGACTGTATTTTTGTTATTATCATCGATGAGCAATAAGATTAAGTCAGCCTTTTCTACTTCTTGCCATGCGCGCTCAATGCCTATTTTTTCTACAGGGTCATTACTTTCGCGTAGACCTGCTGTATCAATAATGTGTAAAGGCATGCCGTCTAGGTTGATGGTCTCACGTAACACATCCCGAGTTGTACCTGCAACATCGGTTACTATTGCGCTGTCATTTCCAGATAAAGCATTGAGTAGACTTGATTTTCCTGCGTTAGGTTGACCAACAATAACTAATTGCATGCCTTCGCGTAGTAAACTACCTTGTTTAGCTTTGCTAAAGATTTCTTGCAGTTGTTGTTTGATAGTATCAAGTCGAGTGGTTACCGCATCACCTGCAAGGAAGTCTATTTCTTCATCCGGAAAGTCAAGAGCTGCTTCAACGTACACGCGTAATTCTATTAAGTGATTAAGTAACTCATCGATTGCTAAAGAGAAGTGTCCTTGTAATGAGCGTAGTGCGGAGCGTGCGGCTTGTTCTGAGCTACTGTCAATTAAGTCTGAAATAGCTTCAGCCTGTGCTAAGTCGAGTTTATCATTTAAAAAGGCTCTTTCTGAAAATTCGCCTGGTCTAGCGAGTCTTGCCCCTAAGGATAGGCAACGTTTAAGCACCATATCGAGCACAACAGGACCACCATGACCTTGAAACTCGACGACATTCTCGCCTGTAAATGAGTGAGGTGAAGGGAAGTAAATAGCGATACCACTGTCTAAAATATCACCTTGATCTGATTTGAATTCAGTGTAGGTGGCTTTTCGTGGGGGAGGCAGGAAACCGAGTATTGCGCTTGCTATAGGTGCTGATAACTCTCCTGATACGCGAATAATACCGACACCACCTCGTCCAGCAGGTGTTGCAACGGCGACTATTGTATCGAGAGATGTCATGGTTATTAACTCGCTCTTAATTTTGGATGTGGACTTTAGTGGTCTAGATCTACCCAGAACTTAATGGGTTAGAGGGGTAGATAAACCACCTAATACATTAGTTGTTATCAGCAATTTGTTTTGTAATATACCACTGCTGTAGAATTGAGAGGATATTATTTACTACCCAGTACAATACCAGTCCAGCAGGGAAGAATAAGAACATGACGGTGAAAACAATAGGTAAGAATGCAAATATCTTTTGTTGCATAGGATCCATTTGCGGTGGATTTAATTTTTGCTGTACGAACATACTTGCGCCAAATATTAAAGGCAGTACGTAATAAGGGTCAAGCACTGATAAATCCTGATACCAAGCTAACCAAGGCGCTTGACGTAATTCTACGCTTTCGAGCAATACCCAGTACAAGCCCATAAAAACAGGCATTTGAATCAGCATTGGTAAGCAACCACCTAAGGGATTGATTTTTTCCTTACGGTAGAAATCCATCGTTGCTTTTTGTTTTCCTTGTGGATCACCTTTAAAGCGTTCGTTTAGTTCTTTAATCTTAGGCGCCATTTTTTTCATGCGTGCCATTGATTTATAGCTGATGGCAGAGGGGTAGAAGAAGACTATTTTTATCAATAGGGTAACTAATATAATCGTCCAACCCCAGTTGCCTACAACATTATGGATTGACTGCATTACCCAAAAAAGAGGTTTAGAGACAAAACTAAACACTCCATAATCAACGGTTAAATCTAGTCCTTTTGATATTTTTTCTAAATCAGCTTGATTTTTTGGACCGACATAAAACTGGCTGTTTAAATTACTTTGTGTGCCAGATTCAATTTGAACCTCGGGAGATTTAACACCTAAAATGTAGCGATTATTATTTTTTAGATAATTTGTATAATAGGTATTATCTTGATCTTTTGGTGGTATCCAAGCACTCACAAAGTAATGCTCAAGCATTGCAGCCCAACCGCCTTTAACCACATTGCTTAAAGTTTCATCTTCCATATCAGAAAAACTGATTTTATCGTATTTATTATTATAGTAGGCACTGCCTACGTAAGCTCGTACACCTGTCATGAGTCCATTGGATTTGTTCTTTGGGCTATGTGTGATTTGTTGATAAGCACTGCCTTTCCATATAGCACCAGACTGATTATCAATGGTTTGTTCTACGGAGATAAGAAAACTACTTTCCTTAAAAATATAGCGTTTAGTAACGGTAATGCCTTTACCATTCGTCCACGTTAAAGGGACTACCAGTTCATTGCTGCCATCTAATAATTGATATTCAGTTTGTGGTGCAGAAAATTGAGCATAATGATTTGGGGCTAATTCTGCCGATTCACTTATCAACCCTGATTGTGCAGCATAAGATTTATTGCGATCTAACACACGTACAGGCTTATTTTTTTCTTCTAAGCTAACGGGGTAGGTCAAGAGGTCTGCTTGAACAATAGAACCACCTTTTGTGCTGATAATAATGTCGAGCACGTCGGTTTTAACGTGGATGTCTCCACCTTTGTCATCACTTGTTGCTTTAGTCGGGACGGCTTGATTTGAAGTAGAAGCTGTTGTTACATCAGAGGGGATATCTAATTGCTTATTGCTAGTAGGGGAGTTCTGAGAAACTACTCCGTTTACAGTGGTCTCAGGGATAGTTGGTTTAGGCGCATGATCTTGCAACCATGTTGTCCAGATTAAATAACCTAAGAACAGCAAGGTGAAATACAATAAAGGGCGTTGTTGATCCATGATCTATCCTTGATAAAAGCAATACAAAATCAGTAAAACTTCTGATATGTCTCATATTACTTCATATTTAATGGCACTCAGGAACTGAGCTTTTTCTGCATATAACGCCACTGCTGTTCTAACTGTTCTAGTATTTGTTCATTACTTAATTGAACAGCCGCAGGGCGACACATGGCAATAATATCGATAGGGGGGAGTGAATGCTGTTTTTTTCTAAAACTTTCACGCAATAATCGTTTTATGCGATTTCGATCAACTGCACGTTTAGCGCTTTTCTTTGCTATTGCCAAGCCTAAGCGTGGATGCGGTAAGTCATTCGCTCTAACAAGTAAAGTAAATGATCGGTTTCCAAAACGACGCGCATCAGCAAAAACATAGCTATACTGTTTAGCGGTTAATAAGCGAAGTTCTCGGGTGAAAGTTTGCCCCAGCATAAACGACTATTATTATGTGAAATTAGGGCGAGTACGCAAGTACTTAAAACAGATTAAGGACAAAGACGTGCGCGACCTTTAGCACGACGAGCTTTTATAACTTTACGACCACCAACAGTACTCATACGAGCACGAAAACCATGAGTACGGGCGCGTTTGATATTACTTGGTTGAAATGTTCTTTTCATGACTTATATACCTAAAAATACTTATAAAGTTTTATTTTGTAATTCTACAGTAAATCAAATCATCAATGCTTTGATGAAATATAACGGCGATAGTATTACAAAGAAAAAAGGCGTGAAAATAAGCTAAGAATAATCGATTGTCAACTGTTTTACGCCAGCTAATGAAATTATAACTCATCCTCTATTAATATCCGTCCTTTAATGGATTAAAAACAGCTTACTGAATTTTTCTCAAACATTGATCGCTTAAGAATGTAGGGAAAACTAAGCCATTATATCAACAATAGTTTAACCATTAAATTTAAAAAAACGATAAATGATTGGATTTCTAAAAATATATAATTATCAGTTGTTTGAAGTGGTGTTAGTGTTTATTCTAGATGGTGGATATAATATCCTGAATCTGTGAGGTCACTACGGCACAGAACGCAAGCTATTGATTCATCACGGGTTTAAAAAA
>CAZQTJ010000221.1:0-4167 GCA_964596035.1 uncultured Cocleimonas sp.
ACTTAAAGCGGGATAGCTTATCGAGTGTCGCGAGATAAGCTCATACGATATTTTTTTGTCGGATGACGTTTTATTGCTACGCAATAAAGTCTTATCCAACCTACATTAATACATCCGTCCCGCCTTAAGTTGATAGCCGCATCTTTCATATCCGCATTTGCCTCACGAATTCAAGTAATAACTAATAAAAAAGCGGGCTACCACTTTCAAGCTGAAAATTTATCCAACACAAGCTGAGCTTGTTGAGCAAACTCTTTTTGCTCCGTATTAGGGTCTAGTTCCTGCTGAATAATTTCAACTAAGTGAGGCAAATTATCCTGATTTTGAAGATACGTTTTCTTCCACTTGGTCACATCATCTTCAAATACAAAAATAGCCGCTGGACCTAAATAGTGTTTCAGTATTTCTGACAATTGGTCTAATACAGGCTGAAGCTCCGCATCTGTTGGCGGTGAACCTTGCTCTGTTGTTCCCTGCGGGGACAAACTGGCTACTTTAGCTTCCTGCTCTTCTTTAATCTTTCGTTGTATCTTTGCTGCTGCTGACTTAATTCCCATATTAACTAACGGAAAATTGATTTTTTTATCTGTCAATAAAATCGCAATCGTTGTCTCATGCATTAAATACCCCACTAAAAATTTATCCCCCATTGAGAAATAAATTTCGTTATGTGACTTATCAATCGCTTTCAGTGCTGAAAAAATTTGATCAATTAAATCATGCGATAACATCATAGAAT
Source organism: uncultured Cocleimonas sp. (assembly GCA_964596035.1). Classification (GTDB taxonomy): domain Bacteria; phylum Pseudomonadota; class Gammaproteobacteria; order Thiotrichales; family Thiotrichaceae; genus JAGLBW01. Next base: position 740 of record CAZQTJ010000221.1, read on the forward strand.
CGGACAATTCATCAGGGAATGTAGAAACAGGATCCCTCCCTTCTTGATAAATACATACATGGTGTACGCCACGAAGCAGTGCTATACCTTTTAGTATATTCTCCATCAAACTAAACCCACTGTAGCATATCCTCAATTTTCTGGCTCAACGCTGGTACAGACACCGCCTTATCAGAACTAACGCCTAATGACCGCTCCTCTTCAACAAAAACAGTCAAGTTCTCATCATGAGGACCACGTAACATAATGCGATGTATTGTACCCATGTTACTCGCATCTTCTAAAGCAGGCGTGATGCCCGATAAAAAAGCGATGAACTCGTTAATATCATCATCATTGATAGTAGAATGCAACAACTCTCCGATAGAATTAGTTAATGTTACGCCATTAACACCCTTCAAAGTCGCTACCTGCTGCAAAGACGCTTCATCCAAATCCAAAACCTCATCTAAAGAAGCCTCTTGAGATTCCACATCAACAGACCTCTCCACCAATGACTGCTCGACAACATCATTTCCAATAAGACTATCGACTATAGCAGGAGGCTTTTCAGCAACAATACCAAGCTCCTCGACAGTCACCTTCTCTTCTTCTGAAGAAGCTTTGATACTCGCCACCAAAACATGTACCAACTGCTCAACATCAACCTTCTTACGCGCATCAATAAACTTCACTTCAGCGTCTAGGTTCAGCTCTTTCAACCATTGTTGATAAGTTGACAACGGCACATCATCTTTTTCATCAGAACGTGTTACGCCTATGACAAGCTTTTGAGATGCAATTAAATCAGAAAAGCTATCAACATAATACTTCAAATCTCGAAAAGGATAGTTACGTGTATTATCAAGTAAAATAATAATACCATGCGCACCTTTAGCAAGAATATCCCACATAAAATTAAAACGTTGCTGCCCAGGCGTACCGTAAACATAAGCCGTATCATCATTCACTTCCACCACACCAAAGTCCATTGCCACGGTGGTATTTAATTTTCTTCGACTGGTAACCTCATCATCATCACTAACAAGCACATCTGTTACGAACGCATCGTCGTTAGTCAAAGAATTTATCGCAGTCGTCTTACCAGCCCCGACAGGTCCCGTAACAATTATTTTATACTTCATCCATTCACCCTTTGGCTCACTCTATACCGCTCCATCAGTGGCAGTCTTTTTAGTTGTAACATAATGAGATATTTTTACACACTCTACGTGGATATTACCCTTTTGTCATATAACAAAATATTTACAACAAGAATTTAAACAAGATTAGTCCAAATAGTCATCTTTATTTTCAAGACACTACCAATAAAATAAACAAACTGTTATTTTACCCTCCACCCAAAAAATCCCTTATACACCTTATACGGTAGAGAAATCTAAGCACATGAACAAACGTAAAATTCTAGTCACTAGCGCCCTCCCCTATGCCAACGGATCAATCCACTTAGGACATATGGTCGAATACATTCAGACCGATATTTGGGTACGCTTTCAACGTCTACGAGGCAACACCTGTCATTACGTTTGTGCAGACGACGCTCACGGCACGCCCATTATGCTACGCGCCCAACAAGAAGGTATAGAACCACAAGAACTTATTGACAAATCAAGCGTAGAACATCAAGCCGATTTTGCCGACTTTAATATCGCTTTCGACAATTACCACTCCACCCACTCCGATGAAAACCGCGAACTATCATCCGCCATCTACCTTGCCGCCAAAGCAGGGGGACACATTAGCCAAAAAGTCATCAAACAATCCTATGACCCTGAAGCCAATATGTTCCTACCCGACCGCTTTATCAAAGGCGAATGCCCAAAATGTGGTGCAGCCGACCAATACGGCGACAACTGTGACAACTGCGGCGCAACCTACGCAACCACCGAGGTCATCAACCCCTACTCAGTCGTCACAGGCGCAACCCCCATAGAAAAAGACAGCGAGCACCACTTCTTCACCCTCAGTAACTTTGATAACTTTCTAAAAGAATGGATCGACAGTGGCGCAGTGCAAAGCGAAATCGCCAACAAAATGAAAGAATGGCTCAACGACGGACTAAGCGACTGGGATATTTCCCGTGACGCACCCTATTGGGGATTCAAAATTCCACAAACAGACGACAAATACTTCTACGTCTGGCTCGATGCCCCCATCGGATACCTCGCCTCCTTCAAAAACTACTGCGACAAAAACGCACTAAACTTTGACGAATACTGGAAAGAAGACTCCACCGCAGAAGTGCATCACTTCATCGGCAAAGACATCGCCTACTTCCACACCCTCTTCTGGCCCGCCGTCTTAAAATCAGCAAGCTACCGCATACCAACCGCCATACACTGTCACGGCTTCCTAAAAGTAAACGGACTCAAAATGTCGAAATCACGCGGCACCTTCATACAAGCACGCGTATACTTAAACCACCTACCCGCCGAGCCACTACGCTACTACTACGCCGCAAAACTAAGCAACACCATAGAAGACATCGACCTAAATTTAGAAGACTTCCAACAACGCATTAATAGCGACCTCGTAGGGAAAGTCGTCAATATCGCCTCACGTTGCGCCAACTTCATCACCAAAAAGTTTGACAGCCAACTCGCCAACGAGCTACCCGACACCGCACTCTACCAAAAATTTATCGAAGCCAGCGACAGCATAGCCGATGCCTACGAAACCCGCCGCTACAGCAAAGCCATGCGCGAAATAATGGCACTAGCCGACCTAGCCAATCAATACATCGACGAAAACAAACCGTGGGTACTCATCAAAGACGACGCAACAAAAGACCAAGTACAAGGCATCTGCACCCAAGGCGTGAATATGTTCCGCGCCCTCATCAACTACCTCAAACCCGTCCTACCCGACCTCAGCGAAAAATCAGAACAATTCCTAAATGCAGGCGAACTCCGCTGGGACAGCGTAGCAACACCACTGCTCGACACCACCATCAACAAATTCAAACCCCTAATGACACGCATCGAAACCGACAAAATTGAAGCCATGTTAGATGAAAACAAAAAAGCACTAAGCGCAATGCAAGCCACACAAGCCCCAGCACCAAGCACCGAAAAAAGCCCATTAGCAGACGACCCCATCAGCGACACCATCGAATACAACGACTTCGCCAAAATTGACCTACGCGTCGTAAAAATCATCAAAGCAGAACACCTAAAAGGCGCAGACAAACTACTGCAACTCACCCTAGACCTCGGCGGAGAAACACGCAACGTCTTCGCAGGCATAAAATCCGCCTACGACCCCGCAGACCTAGAAGGAAAAATGACCGTCATGGTCGCCAACCTAGCCCCACGAAAAATGCGCTTTGGCATCTCCGAAGGCATGGTATTAGCCGCAGGACCAGGCGGAGAAGACCTATTTATCTTAAACCCAGACGAAGGCGCTTTAGCAGGAATGCGAGTGAAGTA
>CAZQTJ010000222.1:0-4159 GCA_964596035.1 uncultured Cocleimonas sp.
CCAATGACTTCTCCAAATAAAGTGTGGTATTGCCTACAGTTTATGAGAGCTTACGGAAGAGTAGCCTAAGTTACCGTAAACACTTATTTTTTCACCTCTGTTTTTGGTTTAACTGCTTGTTGAGGGACAACAGGCATTGCTGGTGGTATAGCATAATACGGCACGCCATAACCATAATTAGGAGCAGCATAACCGTAAGGTGCTACATTCCCATAAGGCATATTCCCGTAGGGAATATTATTGTAGCCACCATAATTACCCCAGTTATTACCATCCCAATTATTATCAAATGAATCCATCATCTCGTTCATCCAATACATGGGTGTCCACACAGGCCAACCGCTATCATCCCAGTAAGGACCATTAGGTCCGTTTTTCCACTCACCATTATTAGCAAAAAAATTATTTCCATTTCCACCAAACCAATCTGCCTGTGCAGAAAATGGTGCTGCCAACAAGGCGGTTAAGAGAATTATTTTAGCGCTTTCTTTTATTTTAGTTTTCATAATTTTCTTCCTTAACGTTTACTCTTTTTATCAAAGCAGTATAAACAAATACTAATATTCTATAAAAAAATACACCTTGATTATCATCAATTATAGAAAACTAAGTAACTATCTGCCCAAAAAGTAATAATTAGCTTATCTGTCAGTTGAATTTCCCTATCTCGCCCCTACTTTCCCTACACGTCACAATAATAGATCGAGGAAAAACGATGACAAAACCTGCGAATAAAGAAAACATGCAATTTCAAACGGAAGTCGATCAACTGCTTCAGCTAATGATCCACTCACTTTACTCAAATAAAGAAATTTTCTTACGTGAACTTATTTCAAATGCATCAGATGCTTGTGACAAGTTACGCTTTGAAGCTATCTCGAATGATGCGCTTTATGAAGGCGACGGCGAGCTACGCATTGAGATAGATTTTGATGAAGAGGCTAATACAGTCACTATCCGTGATAATGGCATCGGCATGACGCGCGATGAGATTATCGAAAATATCGGCACTATCGCAAAGTCTGGCACAAAAGAGTTCCTAGAAAAACTCACTGGTGATGCCGCAAAAGACTCCAATCTAATTGGTCAGTTTGGTGTTGGTTTTTACTCATCATTCATTGTTGCTGATAAGGTAACGCTCACCTCGCGTAAAGCGGGTGATGATAAGGCTGAAGGGTCTCGTTGGGAGTCTACAGGTGAGTCAGGGTTTAGCTTAGAAACATTAGATGTAGAAAAGCACGGCACAGAAATTGTATTGCACCTAAAAGAGGATGAAAAAGAGTTTGCCAACAAATACCGCCTACAAAATATCATCTCTACTTACTCTGATCACATTCCTCTTCCCATCAAAATGCTTAATAAAATCGAAGCAGTGGAAGCAACAGAAGAAGTAAAAGATGATGAAGGCAATGTAACGACTCCAGCGATGGATGCGGTAGAAGCATCCGAAACATGGGAAACCGTCAACAAAGCAAATGCACTTTGGACACGCGCTAAAAGTGAAGTGAAAGAAGACGAATACAAAGACTTTTATAAAAACATCTCAAGTGATTGGCAAGACCCATTAACATGGTCTCATAACCGTGTTGAAGGTAATTTAGAGTATACCTCTCTACTCTACATTCCATCAAAAGCACCGATGGATTTATACGAGCAAAAACAAACTAACGGTATCAAACTGTATGTTCAACGTGTGTTTATCATGGACGATACTGAACATTTAATGCCTCACTACCTACGTTTTGTGCGTGGTTTGATTGACTCGAATGACTTGCCGCTAAATGTTTCTCGTGAAATCTTGCAAAGCAACCGTACTATCGACACCATGCGTAAGGCATCAGTAAAGAAAATTCTTGGCTTACTAGAAAAAATGGCAAAGAATGATGTTGATCAATACGCAGAATTCTGGAAGGAGTTTGGTCAGGTCATCAAAGAAGGGCTTGGTGAAGACTTTGACAACAAAGATCGCATTGCTAAGTTATTACGCTTCACCTCAACGCATACCGATAAAAGTGAACAGAATGTATCACTTGAAGACTACGTTTCACGTATGCAAGAAGGTCAAGACAAAATCTATTATGTCAGTGCTGAAAGCTTTACAGCGGCAAAGAACAGTCCACACCTAGAAATCTTCCGCAAGAAAGGCATCGAAGTATTACTGCTTTCTGATCGTGTGGATGAGTGGATGATGGGTAGCTTGCCTGAGTTTGATGGTAAAAAATTACAATCAGTCGCTAAAGGTGATCTTGATCTAGGCGATCTTGATACAGATGAGGACAAAGAAGAGCAAAAGAAAGTTGAAGATGACGCGCAATCAATCATCAAGCAACTTAAAGAAGAACTCGGTGACAAAGTTGAAGATGTTCGAGTATCACATCGTCTCACTTCATCCGCTTCTTGTTTGATTCTAAATGAGCACGACATGGCGCTTTATATGCAACAAATGATGAAGCAAGCAGGGCATGAAATGCCATCAAGCAACCCTATACTTGAAATCAATCCATCACATCCTCTACTGGCTCGTATGAGTGCAGAAACAGATGATGATAAATTCAAACAATGGGCAAGTATTTTGTTTGATCAAGCTTTATTAGCCGAAGGCGGACAATTAGAAGACCCTGCTGGGTTTGTTCACAAGCTCAACTCATTGATGCTTGAAATGTCATAATCTCAATAAAGTGACATGAAAATAAAAAAGCGCAAAGTGCAAACCTTGCGCTTTTTTTATGTGTGTTTTTTATGAAATTGACAGGCACAAAAAAGCGGACATAAAGCCCGCTTTCTTTAAACTAAATACAAATCTAGATTACTTAACCCAGCTTTTATATCCGTCAGTTTTCTTTTCTTTGCCATCTTCATAGCCAGCTTCATAAGCTTCTGTTACACGTTGCTCTTCACGAACTTCGTTTACAAGGTAACCACCCTGCCATCCTTGAAGATACTCAGGATCAACACCTGCTTTTTCCATTTCAACTGTCGCGTTGTAGTATTCTTGGTTCATTGTCTTAGTTTCCTCTAAACAATTTAAGTAACAAAATATATGGGGCTAGTAATATCACAACAAGTAAAACCTGATCTGATATTACTCAAAAACTCATAGCAGTATACCCGTATATAAGGAATTCTGAATACCCCCATAGGGGTAACAAAACAGGAAACTACTATGGGATATTGAACGCAAAATGTTTGCCCTTATACTTAGGAACGAAGATTCAATAATCTACAAAACCTAACTTGCCTTTTTATTTTAGCTTGAATGCTATTAATCGTTGCGTAGAGTAACTATGCGCCTTTTACTATCATCAAAGCTGAAACAAAAATTCTGTGTTAAGTTTAACATCTTATTAAATCTTCGCCCCTAAAAGACAACCTCCCGACTCCCAATAATCACAAACGGAATGAAACCATGAGCAAATTTACAGACGCAGAAGAAATGGACTACGCAACAGGTATGTCAGCTTTTGAAGGGAAAAACTTCTCCAAAGCAATGCAATTTCTTTCCCCCTTTGCAGAAAAAGGCAACGCAGAAGCCCAGCACCTTGTCGCCATCATGTATCAAAATGGTTTAGGCGTAGGTCCAAGCAGTACAGAAGCCGTTAAATGGATGAGAGCATCCGCAGAACAAGGCTACCCCATTGCCCAACACGGTATCGGCTTTATGTACATGGATGGCGAATGTGTCGAAAAAGATGGAGCAGAAGCTGTTAAATGGTTTCAACTAGCAGCCGACCAAGGCTTACAAGGGTCAATGACAACACTAGCGATGATGTACGAACAAGGCAATGGCGTAGAGAAAGACACCGAAAAAGCAAAAGAACTCTACAAAAAAGCAGGTTTTGATGACGTTTAAAAATAGATATTAAATATTCAAACACAAACCCTATTTCAACTTATGTTACAGGTCACACCCAATGAGCGAAAATAACAGCGAGAACAAATTACACGTCATCGTAAATGGTACTTCTATCTTAGAGTTTGACCGTAACAAACCCCTACCAGGTCATCAACGGCGTTACCTAGACCAAATGGATATCACAATGGACGCAGGTATCAAACTAGGTAACGACGATATTGACAACCCCAACACACTACAACGCGCACAATACATATCCAACTCTTTAATAAACGCCCTATTCGAAGAAAACTACGATTTAGCAAT
>CAZQTJ010000223.1:0-4136 GCA_964596035.1 uncultured Cocleimonas sp.
TCCATGATTATCCTCTCAGAACTCTCCCTACGCCGTGGTGGTCGTGAACTACTTGCCGACACGACTTTTAAAATCCATCCAACTCAAAAGGTAGGGGTAACAGGCGCGAATGGCACGGGTAAATCAACCTTATTTGCGTTGATTCGTGGCGAGCTACATCAAGATTCTGGTGAGTTTAGTTTACCTGCGGGATGGGTGATTGCGCATGTTGCACAGGAGACTCCTGCGACGGATATTTCAGCTTTGGATTATGCTTTACAGGGCGATCAGGAGTATGTAGCGTTGCATAAGGAGCTTGAAACAGCAGAAGGGGCGCGTCTGGGGGAGATTCATGCTCAACTTGAGGCGATTGATGGTTACACTACGGAAAGCCGTGCAGCGACTTTATTGCATGGCTTAGGTTTTAAGCCAGAAGATATTAACAACCCTGTCACCAGTTTCTCTGGTGGTTGGCGGATGCGGCTTAATTTGGTGCAAGCTTTAATGTGTCGCTCCGATTTATTGTTGCTTGATGAGCCAACTAACCACTTGGATTTAGATGCGGTTATCTGGCTTCAAGACTGGCTGATTCGTTATGCAGGTACTTTATTACTTATTTCGCATGACCGCGAATTCCTCGATGCCGTTATCAAACACGTCGCGCATATAGAGCATGGCAAGCTCACGCTCTACACAGGCAACTACACTGCTTTTGAAAAAATTCGTGCCGAAAAACTAGCCCAACAACAAAGTGCTTTTGAGAAACAACAGCGAGAGCGTGAGCATATGCAAAAATATGTCGATCGGTTTCGCGCACAAGCAACTAAAGCCAAGCAAGCACAAAGTCGTTTAAAAGCACTAGAGCGCATGGAGGAAATTTCTCCCGCCCATATCGACTCGCCGTTTCATTTTCAGTTTTTCGAGCCTAAAAAACTACCCGAACGCCTGATAGCGGTGGAAGAAGCATCGGTAGGCTATGACGATATTAATATTATCGAAAAAGTTGATTTTCACCTTACCCCAAGCAAACGTATTGGTTTAATTGGTCCCAATGGTGCAGGAAAATCGACATTTATCAAGCTACTGGCAGGTGAGTTAAACTGTCGCCAAGGGGAGATTAGTTTTGCGCAAGATTTTAAACTCGGCTATTTTGCTCAACATCAATTAGAGCAATTAGATTTCTCACAAACGCCATTAGAACATTTACGCGAGTTAGACAAAGAAGCGCATGAGCAAGCGTTGCGTAACTATCTCGGCGGATTTAATTTTAAAGGTGAGCGCATCGACGAAGCCGTCGCCCCCTTCTCTGGCGGAGAAAAAGCCCGTTTGGTCTTAGCCTTATTAATTTATCAACGCCCTAATGTTTTATTACTTGATGAGCCAACCAATCACCTTGATTTAGAAATGCGTCATGCTTTAAGCATTGCACTACAAGACTTTACAGGCGCTATGGTGATTGTCTCGCATGACCGTCATATGCTTAAAACGGTCACCGATGAACTGTTTATTGTCGATAACAAACAAGTCACGGCATTTTCAGGCGACTTAAACGATTACGCACAATGGTTAAAAGACAAAGAGAAGGCGGAGCAAGCGACAGCCATCACCCCCGAAGCGGAAAACAAAACACTATCACGCAAAGAAAAACGTAAGCTTGAAGCCGAGTTAAGGAAAAAACTCCAACCGCTTAAACGCAAGGTTGATCAATTAGAAAAACAGCTTGATGCTTTAAGCACTCAACAGAAGGAGCTTGAAAATACCTTAGCTGATCCCAATATTTATACAGAAGAGAATAAACAAAAGCTAAAAAAAGCATTACTACAAAAACGAGAGATTGATACATCACTCGAAGACATTGAAATGCAGTGGATGGAAGCCAGCGAAGACTATGAACAACAGTTTGCAGATTTATCGGCTTAAATAATCAATGTATCCATCATAATGTGCTACGGTTTATTATATCAATGCTATCGTTAGCCTCAGCGTTTTTTGGAGATAAGCAAGATAGCGTTAGGCTTCTATCAAATCAGGAGGATTTTAATATGAGTTATATGGATGCAGGTTCTGGTCAGATTGTTGCCAATGCCGCAGAAAACGAGCGCGCTGCGTTTATCAAGCGCACTTATTTACACCTAGGCGGAGCAATTGCTGTCTTCGCAGTCTTAGAAACATTGCTGATCCAATCAGGTCTTGCTCAAAGCTTTATGGGAATACTCTCAGGAAGCAAGTGGTCATGGCTGATCGTACTAGCGGCTTTCATGGGAATTTCCATGCTGGCAAATAACTGGGCGCATAACGGCATGTCACGCGAAAAACAGTATATGGGCCTTGGACTGTATACCATTGCGGAGGCGGTTATTTTCATGCCTCTTATTTTCATGGCGCAACTAAAAGCACCTGATATTTTACAAAATGCCGCGATTGTGACTATCGCCTTGGTTGCAGGTCTAACCTTTACCGCATTTTCGACTAAAATTAACTTCTCCTTTATGGGTCGTTTCTTAATGATCGGTGGATTTATTGCCATGGGAACAATCGTGGCTTCCATTCTATTTGGTTTCTCATTAGGGCTTTGGTTCTCAGGTGCGATGATCTTATTTGCGGCAGGTTCGGTACTCTACAGCACATCAAATATCATCCACGAATATCATACCGAGCAACACGTCGCCGCGTCATTATCGCTATTTGCTAGCGTCGGTTTATTGTTCTGGTATGTACTACAATTTATGATGGCATTTGGTGATGATTAGGCTTTAATTTAACCGTCATCTCAATCACTAAAGGTCACTGAATATTTTTATTTATGTGGCCTTTTTTATAGCAAAAAATAGCATTGTAAGAGATACTGTAATTTGCATTAATCAAACAACAATAAGCATTCAATTAGAAGGAAAACATCATGGAACTTTTACCCATTATCATTCTAGTTCTCGCCATTATCATCGTCATGATGGGCGCGAAGAAAGTATCTCAAGGGTCAGAATACACGGTAGAGCGCCTTGGAAAATACACCAAAACCTTAAAGCCTGGCTTTCATGTCATTATTCCTTTTCTGGATAGTATTGGCGCAAAAATAAATATGAAAGAACAAGTTTTAGATGTTCCTTCACAAGAAGTGATTACCCGCGACAATGCAATGGTCACAGCAGATGGTGTTGTATTTTTTCAAGTACTTGATGCCGCCAAATCATCCTATCGCGTCACCGATTTATACCGTGCTATTTTAAACTTGACCATGACAAATATTCGTAGCGTGATGGGGTCAATGGATTTAGATGAGCTATTATCAAAGCGTGATGTCATCAACTCACGTCTACTAGCAGTGGTTGATGAAGCAGCTAATAACTGGGGCGTTAAAATCACCCGTATCGAAATCAAAGACATTAACCCACCACACGATTTGGTTGAATCTATGGGTCGCCAAATGAAGGCAGAACGTGAGAAACGCGCCAATATTTTAGATGCTGAAGGCTATCGTGCTGCCGCTATTTTAAAAGCGGAGGGCATTAAAGAGTCACAAATTCTCGCCGCCGAAGGTGAAAAAGAAGCCTCCTTCCGCGAAGCTGAAGCTCGTGAGCGTTTAGCCGAGGCAGAAGCACGCGCTACCGCAATGGTATCCAAAGCGATTGCCCAAGGTGACGTACAAGCGATTAACTACTTTGTTGCACAAAAATATACCGAGGCACTTACGGAAATCGCCAAAGCACCCAACCAAAAAGTTATCATGATGCCACTTGAAGCCAGTAGTTTAATCGGCTCTATCGCAGGAATCGCAGACATTGCAAAAGGCGTATTAGGCGAAAAAGATAAGGAGAAATCATGAGCGACTTTCTAAATCAATTAAGTTTTTGGCATTGGTTAATACTTGCTGCCGTACTTGTTATTTTAGAAATATTTTCCCCAGCCGCCTTTTTTATATGGCTGGGAGTAGCCGCTGGCATGACAGGTTTAGCGACATTGATAGCCCCAGAAATAAGCTGGCCTATACAGTTTTTAATCTTCTCCGTACTCAGTATTGTTGCCGTTTGGCTTGGGCGCAGCTGGTTTAAACTAAGCACCAGTGAAAACGACCAACCCTACCTTAACGACTCTAATGCCGAACTGATTGGACGAGTCTGCGAAGTCGAACAAGCTATCCGTGGTGGCGAAGGGAGAGT
>CAZQTJ010000224.1:0-4135 GCA_964596035.1 uncultured Cocleimonas sp.
ACTCGTTTGAGTATAGTGAAGATAGCCAAGCTTAATCTTGTCTATCTATTGAGTTGTAATTTCTATATTTTGAAAAGCGAAAACTTTCATTCCAAGGAGTGAGAGCTTTAGCCTGAATCCGTGACCTCACGGATTCAGGTTTAGCTTTTTCGGCTACCAACTTAAGGCGGGACAGATGTATTAATGTCGGTTGGATAAGATTTTATTGCGTAGCAATAAAACGTCATCCGACAAAAAATATCGTATGAGCTTATCTCGCTTTAAGTTGATAGCCGCTTTTTCGATAGAGCTAAAACTTACTTATTTGTAATCATATTATGAATAATTGGCGCAAGAATAACTTCCATTGCCATACTCATCTTTCCGCCAGGAATAACAATGGTGTTACGACGCGTCATAAAGGAGCCTTGTAACATATCAAGCAAGTAGCTGAAATTAATATCAAACTTAGCAGGATCTTTAAAACGAATCACCACCATGCTCTCATCAGGCGTAGGAATATCACGGGCGATAAAAGGATGTGATGTATCCACTAAAGGCACACGTTGAAAGTTAATATCGGTACGTGCAAACTGTGGCGTAATAAAATTAATATAATCAGGCATACGACGCAAAATCGTATCAACTGTTACTTTAGGGTCATAACCGCGCTCAGAGTAGTCACGCTGAATTTTCTGAATCCACTCAAGGTTAATGCTCGGAACAACACCCACACCTAAATCAACAAAGTTAGAAACATCAACGCCTTGGGCTTCGTCGGCAACTAAACCGTGCAATCCTTCATAAAATAATAAATCGCTACCCGCTTCAATATCTTCCCACGGGGTAAACTCACCTGATGATTGATTACAGCCCAAGCGTTTATTTTGCTCAGCAGCTTCATCATCATTATGTAAGTAATAACGTTTTTTACCAACACCTGTTTCGCCATAAGCCTTGAAAGTCCCTTCCAATGCAGCAAAATCATTCGCCTCAGGGCCAAAGTGACTAAAAGTGAAATCGCCTTTTGCCTCAGCTTCTTTAACTTTTTCCCCAAACTCAGGACGGCTTAAGCTATGAAAGCTATCGCCTTCAACAATCGCAGGGTTAATATGCTCGCGACGGAAAATATTTTCAAACGCACGTTTTACATAGGTTGTACCAGCACCAGATGAACCAGTAACAGCAACGACAGGATACTTTTTTGACATGAAAACTCCTTGAGGGGTAAAAATTTAGTAAGGGGGACACCCAAATTCTATAAAAATACAGATAATATTTGATGCTGAAAAGACTATCAATGAGATAGATCATACTAATTAGGGGTAACAGCAAAAAACCTGTTGATAACTCTTTAAGCAACACAAACTGCCACGCATTCTACCTGAATAACGGAAGATGCGGAAATTAGAGTTTTATCTATGGGATAAATTGTATTTAAAGTGATGTTACTGAGGAGCTTTCATTCAAAGGTGTGAAGGGCATCTTTTATTGTAAACTACTTTTTGTAGTCCGTATGACGTTTAGGTAATACGGGATAGCTTGTTGCTACGATCTCCCGTATTTCGCATAGGCTACATACGGGCTACACAGATAGAAAATAAAGCGTAAAGAGAAATATGAATGAATTAAATCGACAAAAAACCTATTTTTATTACATTCAGGTGTTGACAAAAATGAATGATGCAGTTGTCCACATTTTCTGTGGATAACTTTGTGCATAAGCATGTGGTTAAGGTGGTATAGCCATGTGGACTATGCTTGTCAATTGATCGGGTAAAATTTACACTTAAAAAATTAAAATGATTAATATCAATAGCTTATAACAGTTTTGTTATAAATCAGTAACATAGTATTAGCTATCTAAGACAGGATGAAGTAAACAAACTGAATTGTGCATAAAGGCATATGAAAAATTCGATGAATCACATACCATATATAGTAATTCAGCAAAGATTAAGTAATTATTAAGGTTAAAATGACTAAAAAAACACCGCATGTAGGCTTTGTAAGTTTAGGTTGTCCCAAGGCATTAGTAGACTCCGAGCGAATACTCACCCAACTAAAAACAGAAGGTTATGAAATTAGTGCCTCCTACGACAATGCCGATGTCGTTGTCGTCAATACCTGCGGATTTATAGATTCTGCTGTCGAAGAATCTTTAGATGCAATAGGCGAAGCACTCGAAGAAAATGGCAAAGTGATCGTCACAGGTTGCCTCGGTGCAGAGTCCGACAAAGTACTAGCCGCACATCCCGAGGTACTCGCCGTCACAGGGCCGCACGCTTACGAAGAGGTGATGACTGCCGTGCGTCAACAAGTCAAACCCGCGCACGACCCGTTTCTTGATCTTGTGCCACCGCAAGGCATCAAACTAACGCCACGTCATTACGCCTACCTGAAAATATCCGAAGGCTGTAACCATCGCTGTACCTTCTGCATAATCCCCTCATTACGTGGTGACTTAGTCAGCCGTCCCATTGGCGACGTGATGCAAGAGGCAGAAAACCTTGCTAAAGCAGGCGTAAAAGAACTCCTCGTCGTCTCACAAGACACCAGTGCCTACGGCATCGATACAAAATATCAAACAGGCTTCTGGAATGGTCGCCCCATAAAAACGCACATTCAACAACTCGCCGAAGCACTTGGCGAACTTGGCATATGGGTGCGCTTACACTACGTTTACCCCTATCCGCACGTCGATAAAATAATCCCACTCATGGCAGAAGGAAAAATTCTCCCCTATCTGGATATACCCTTCCAACACGCCAGCCACGACGTACTTAAAAACATGAAACGCCCCGCCCATGCCGAAAAAGTGCTAGAACGCATAGCCAAATGGCGTAGCATCTGCCCAGAAATAGCCATACGCAGCACCTTTATTGCAGGCTTTCCCAGCGAGACCGAAGCAGACTTTGACATTATGTTAGATTTTTTACGCGAGGCGCAATTAAACCGCGTCGGTTGTTTCGCCTACTCCGAAGTAGAAGGCGCAGTCTCTAACGCCCTACCAAACCACATCCCCGAAGACGAAAAACAAGACCGTGTCGAACGCTTTATGGAAGTACAAGCCGACATCAGCGCCGCCAAACTCGCCCAACAAATCGGCAAACGCATCACCGTACTCACCGACGACACCGCCGAAGACTACACCATCGCCCGTAGTAGCGCCGATGCACCAGAAATAGACGGCGTAGTTTACATAGAAGGCGAGCGTTTAGAATCAGGACAATTTGCCGAAGTCGAAATAACCCACTCAAGCGAGCATGACCTATGGGGAAAATTGATTGAGTAATGCACAAAAAATAGAGCGTGATAAGTCAGACATATGATTTAGTTGAATACTGGCGTCCTTCATATATTTAAAAAGTAGCTTACACTTTTGTAGCCCGTATGAAGTTTACGTAATACGGGATAGCGCGTTGCTACGATCTCCCGTATTCCGCTTGGCTACATACGGGCTAGAAAATAGCTAATGAGATACGAAAGCCCAGCAAGCGACGTTATGTTGGGCTTCATACCTCAGCACCAACCTACGATTTAATCGTGTGAAATAACAGATTTAAGCCCTTCCAAACAGAGACCTAAAATGAACAAACTAATCATCACATCCACCCTAAGCCTGCTATTGCTACTCACATCGTGTAGCAACAGTTACAAAAAACCACTACCCTCCTCAGGGGTTGAAGCAAAAGAAGTCGCTTCGGAATCTTACGGGAGCTTTAAAGAAGCGCTTGATGAGTTAAAAAACGCCTTTTTCACGACTAAGGAATGAAAATAAAATAACTTCCCAAGCTACAAAGTCTTTTAAGCTCAACGAAGAGGTGGAGCTGTTTCGTGTTATTCGCTCGTTTGAGCTTAAGGTGGCTTAGGTTTTTTTAGTGTCTGTTCCTATTTATTCAATGAACGTTTGAATTTTCAGATAAATACCCTAAACTCTAGGAGCTTGTCCGAGAACAGTGAGCCTACTGCGGAAAAGCTGAATTTGGCTACATTTTCCCTCAATTTTCGTTAAATAGAATGACTATTCTCCTTAAATTGATGAAAAATCTAGCTCAAATCAGCTTTCCCTCGCTACGGCTCATATTTTCGGACAAGCTCCTAGTCCTCTCTTTCACCTCTAGCTAACTATGCAATACGCCGACCTCAAGTCTCA
>CAZQTJ010000225.1:0-4132 GCA_964596035.1 uncultured Cocleimonas sp.
TTAATAAAATATAAACTCTCAGCCCTAAATAGGATCGATAAAATAGCTTTTTATTTATTATCTACCTACTTACTATCCCCACAGCTTACCAGTACTGTGGGAGTAGCGATTTACTCTTCAACTTTTACTGTAAATCTTACTGTTGAAGTTTCACCAGAAGCTAAATCACCGCCTGTGCCTGCAACAGGATCAATACCTGAGCCTAAGTAATACGTCACTTTATTCGTTGTCGAATTGTACTCTCCACCATCAGTAGCGTCTTTTCCGTCTGTGGCGGCAACATTATCAATAAACAAAGAACCCGCTAAGTAAGTTGTATAAGCAGGAATAGAGTCATTTACAATCACATTCTTAACTTTTGTATCACCTTCATTTTTAGCAAGTATTTTCCATATTGCACATTGACCTGGCTCTACTTTAGCCGTCTGAATTTCAGCATAAGGGCTATCTGGCGTATTATCACACTCTTTATCTAAAGCGACTGTTTTAGTCAAGCGAACTTGGCCTAAAATGACATTCGTATTATCTTCCGCGGAGCTACGTAATGTTGCACTAACATCAGGATCAGTAACGGTCAGTTTAGTGGTGTTTACTTCTCCCTGTGCCGCATCAGAAGGAGCAAAAACCTTGTCGATAACATTAATATATTGACCCGGCTTTAATGGGAATTCAACTTTTCCATCATTATCAGTATCAGTTAATGTAACAATACTTGTCGATCCATCAGGGTTATTTACTACTACCTTATCATCTTTCTTCAGGTTAGTTAGTTCAACTAAGTCTCCAGCATCTGTCTTTATTAAGGTTCTTGAACTCCATTTTGGATCCGTGTTTGCCGACGTTAATTCAACAGCTTCATCGACATTACCATCATTACTTAATTTATGTGGATAATCGACCGTACCGCCTGGCTGAGCTTGATTTTGTCCATCAGGTGTTATTTCGACTGACTTAATATCAGCGACATCAACCGCATGAGAAATCGTATCTTTTCTTGTTGAATCAACCGCAGATGTAACAGAAAATTCAATCACATAATCTTTATCGGTATCACCAGCAGGAGACACTAGATTAGCCGTGCCATCATTCGTTACATCATGTCCGTTAACATCATTAAAACCATCAGCTACGGTACGATCTGAATCTGCTAATGCTTGAGAAGGTATACTTGAGATTGTCACTATCGCATCGTAATCAAACGTACCGCCCGCAGGAATAAAGGGGGTGGATGTAATTGTATCACCATCACCTGTGCCGCCACTTTTGTCCTTAAAGACAACACTCCAGCCTTCTGGAAGGTTATCAAAACCTAATAAGAATGAATCTGGGCTACCCGCTTCATTTGCGACACTCATAGGGAAAACAACGGTACCGCCAACAAGACCATCTTTTAAGAAAACAGGACCTTCATCATGTGCATTTGCAACACCTCCATCATTAAAGCCATCTGCAACTGTTGTACCAGGTTGAGTGGCACCTCTAGCTGCTAAGTCAACCGCAGGTGCTGTAATTTCACCTAAGGTTAAAGTTGTATCATCAGACTTTTTATTTCCTGTTGCCGCAGGGTCTCCAGATGATGTTGCCGTTAATGTTGCTGTACTGGATGTGCCAACTTTTGAAATTCCTGAAGGTAAATCTGCTTTAACAACAATTTTCTTTGAAGCACCTTGCCCTAGAACGCCTGTATCAGGCACATTATCGCCATCACTATCCGTCAGTTTCACTGTGCCATCTTCATTCCATAACGTGAATACTGTACCTGCTGGGAAGTCTGTGTTAGCAACCGTTAAATTAAACTTATCGTCACCATTACCATCATTAGTAATGGTATGAGTAAAGACGACCGTATCACCCGATGCTATGGTGTCAACATACTGGATATCATTATCGCCTGCATTACCCGTATCAACATCTGCATGGTCATCGCCACCATCGTTCACTACAGGACTGGCTGTATTTAATGTACCATCATCAGTTGCTGTCACTCCGTAATTCTGTGGAACTTCATCATGGGTTTTATTCGACTTTGGCGGTGTTTTTCCCACGGGTGGTTTATGATCATTGTCAGGATCTTCAAATGCAGTAAAACTATTGTCAATCCCAGCTCCTGCTGCCCAAGTATCCTCATAAGTAACAGAGTATTCAACCGATATGGTTGTATTAGGCGCAAGATCAACATCAAATGCTCGAATAACTTTTGAGGCATCTATAGCGCCATCACCATCAATATCAGCATTTAGGGTTGTTTCATCAGTCTCTACCGCAACAAGATCATTTGCATCAAGTAGACCGTTAGTCACAATAGAGTTAGCCACTAATGTTGTCTGTGCGTCTAAACTGCCGTCACCATTGGTGTCAACTTTTGGCAGAGCATCAATAATATCAACATTTGTCGCGGCAGAACTACCTGTGTTTTTCACAGTTAATGTGTAAGTGATTTTTCTATTCGCTTCATCAATCACCGACTCTTTGTTTAAAACAAGAATAGGCCCACTACCAACAGTTACCTTGTCATTGTTAGTTGCAGCATCATCATCTGTATCAGAATCACCATTATCACCAATATCTTTTACAACAGCTCCTGTTTCATTAGATTTTGCAGTTAACTCAATATCCACAAAGTTACCATCGACTGCTGTTGATGGTATGACATAAGCAATAACAATACTGCCTGTCTCACCTGCTGCTAACGTTAAGTTAGTAATTTCTGGTTCGCCAGCATCTGGCTGACCATTGCTATTCGTATCTTTAAATATTTTTACACTAGCATTTACATCCGTATTAGTATGATCTTTTGCCGTTGTTGTTAGTGTGTAGGTATCTTCAATATTACCAATGTTTTCTAAAGTATGAGGGAAGTAAACTGTTTGACCTGCTGCTGCTGTCAACTCTTTATCATTTTCTAATGTAGCTCGATATTGAGGGGCAACCGTAATAACCGCTTCATTTGACTGAGCTGTATATTTATTACCGTTTTCATCTTCGTAACTAACGGTTGCGAGGTTTTTAATTTCTGTGCCTGCTAACGGAGCCGCTGCTTGTGCAACACCTGCGGCGGTTGTTGCAGCCAAAGCAAAGGCTACCCAACGTGCCATAGGCTTACGTTTAAGTGGAATATTTTTCATTTTTATTCTCTTTTTTATTTTAATTATTAAAGCCCTAAACACAGAAATAGAGGTCTAGGATAACTAGGGAGGTCTCAAAATACTTTCGTTTGAGAGATAGTTTTGTGATAACGAAGCCCATACGCCAACTATCAACATATAAGTAAAAATCCTCACATCTTTCGCATCACTTTCGTAACGATGACTAGATACAGAACGTAATCAAATCATCATTATAAGAAATTAATTAACTTTTACACGATAGGTATATTGTTGCTGTCCTTTAGAGACTAACGCATCATTAGCCTTCCAACGGATATGCGTGTATTTATCGGCTGAAATGACGACTGTTTTAACCGTACCATCAGCCATTCTTTGTTGGCGCTTCACAGGCTCTTTCTCAAACGTCTTACCGCCATCGATGCTCACTAGGCGCTCTGAAGAAACTTTTGTGATAGCCGTATTCGCTAAGTAATGCGTATTAGTAGGTACAGGCCCTGTAACAACTAAGCCTTTAAATGCATTATCACTATTATTTGAATACGTTAGCTTATATTCAATTGTTTGACCAGGAGCCACTTCCTTCATCTCACGCATTGACTCTTTACCTTTAGCATCAACACTAACAACCGAAGCCTGCATATGGCTTGATAACATTGGCTCATTCTTACTCGCAGATACCATCACCACAGAACCAGCAACCGCTGCAAAAGTTACCGCATATATAGCGCGTTTTAACATAGTAAACCCCTTAGTAAATTATTTGTTTTTATTAGATTTTTTATCTTCAAGACCGCAAGCCCTAAAGGAATATTCTTTGTATCTTTACCACAAGCCAGCCTAAAATAAGGCTTTACAAAGAACAGTGCCTCTTCACGAATCAAAATAACTCGCTTAGATTTGCTTAAATACTATACGTTTTCTTACTGAATAGTCGATGAATAGATGCGCTATTAAGCCACTTTCAGATTAATGGTTGGGCTAAGGAACGCTAAAGTAGGAGGTAATATACTAGGAGCTTGTCTGAG
>CAZQTJ010000226.1:0-4120 GCA_964596035.1 uncultured Cocleimonas sp.
GCTCTATTGGAGGAGTTATTGGTTTGATAATACCTGAATCCGTGAGGTCAATGCGTCCTGTGCCGTAGTGACCTCACGGATTCAGGTAATAGCCTTGCTATACAGTGGTTTGTATTTTGGGTGTGAAATGATATTTTATCACTGAATAGTGAATCTAACTTTCTTGAATCATGCTTGTAAACCACTTAATTCAAATAAGTGATCTCACTAAAACCATAATTTATTACAGTATCCCCTACATCCTTGTAGATATTTAATATTCACATGAAATTTTTATGGGGTACGACTTTGGAAAGTCGGTTGATTTCATGATCTACTGTATCTTTATAGGCTTGTACTATGGTCGTAATGAGATCATTTACCTTTGCGAAATTCGCAAAGGAAGTAGCTCAGTTATTTTCAATTTTTTTAAAATATAGTCAAACTCAATATGCTTGATATTCTTTACCAAGATGATGACCTTGTTGCGATTAATAAGCCTTCAGGTTTATTGGTACATCGCAGTATGATTGATCGCTATGAGACGGAGTTTGCGATTCAGCAAACGCGTGACCAAATAGGTCAGCATGTTTTTCCTGTGCATCGCTTAGATAAACCAACCTCTGGTGTGCTGTTATTTGCTTTGAACCGCGATACTGCAAGGGAAGTTACGCAGCAATTTGGCGATAAAAAAATACAAAAAAGTTATAGGGCGGTTGTACGCGGTTATACACAAGAGAAGGGGAGAATTGATTACGCTTTGAAAGAACAGCGCGATAAAATGACAGATTCAAAAACAAGGCAAGACAAAGAGGCGCAAGAGGCGCTGACAAATTATATTCGTGAAGCTACTGTGGAATTGCCTTTTGCTGTTCGACCTTATGCTACTTCTCGCTACTCTTTATTAAAACTGATGCCAGAAACAGGTCGAAAACATCAAATTCGTCGTCATATGAAGCATATTTTCCATCCGATTGTGGGGGATACTTCTCATGGTGATGGCAAGCACAATACTTTATTTAGAGAGCAGTTTGACTGTCATCGTTTGTTGCTACATGCGGATAGTCTTATGTTAAAACATCCTGTTTCAGGTAATGACTTGCGGATTAAAGCGAGTTTGCCAAATGATTTTCAAACCATTGTTAGTTATTTATTCAAAGTTTAGATTGCAGTCCTTTTGTTTATTGCCTATTATTCTAAAATTTTGTCTATAAAACATAATAAAACCAAAACTTTATCGTTTATTTTGGTAACTTCTCATAACTAGCAGGCACCTTATAAAATAACAACTTAAAGTATTTTCAAAATTCAAAAGTGGTTGCTTTTATAGCTATATTTTATTTTTCCTCTTTATAAAAAATTAAAACCAATGACTTACCAAGAGTTAAAAATCAACAAGTCTATTTTTTATACATCCTAACCAGTTGATTTTAAAGGTGCCTGCACTTTATGAGAAGTTACTTATTTTGTAGAACTATTTTGACAATGAAATGTCGAAACCACCATCCCACCAAACGGAATACACCAAATCTAATGACTAAAATACAACGGACTGTATTGCTTCCTTTTGTTGCCTTAATTTTCTTTTTTAGTACAACTATTACTGCTTTTTCAGCACCTGCGGTAAACTTTAACTCCCCTTTAGGCATTAATACAAATGAGGCATTGGAAAATAACACGAGTTTGCCTTTTGTTGATTTATTTCGTTTAGCTTTACCTTTTGATGAAGCACGTCCTTGGTTTACCAAAGGTAATGTAAAGTTTGATAAAAATGGTTGGCCACAAAATCTTAATAAAGGGCAAGCAGGTACACGTTTTTTAAGTCATATGCCTGTTAGAAATCTTCCCGCAGGGTTTTATACCGTTCGTTATGAAGGTGAAGGTCATATTCGTTATGGTGCGAGCGCAAAGTTAATTAAGCGGTCAAAGGGTAAAGATTTAATCCGCTTTGTACCGATGAAAGATAATCTTGTCACGGCAACTTTATTTATCGAAAAAACGAATCCTAAAAATTATTTACGCAACATTCGTATTTTAATGCCTGGGGGTATCTGTGCGGGAGATGCTTACAAGCGCGTTAATCATGAAAAGGCTTGCCGTGGGCGACAATATTTATCATTTGCAGAACATTATCGTCAAATTATTTTTAATCCTGATTATTTGAATTTTATGAAGGATTTTAAAGTGGTTCGTTTTATGAATATGGGCGGAGTAACGCGTAATAATATTAGTGCATGGAAAGACCGTCCGACATTAGATAAGTCCACATGGGGAGGTAAAGAAGGTGTTCGTGGAATACCGTTGGAAATTATGGTTGAGTTAGCCAATCAACTGAATATAGACCCTTGGTTTAATATCCCCCACAAAGCGGACAGTGCTTTTATATATCATTACGCTAAATACGTAAAAGAGCATCTGCGACCACATTTAAAAGTATATATTGAATACAGTAACGAGACATGGAATGACTTGTTTGTACCTCAAGCCGAACACATGAAGCAAACAGGCTCACGCTATCGTTTGGATAAAGATCGTCGTGTTGCAGGATCAAAATACTACTCCATGCAGAGCGTGAAAATATTTAAGCAGTGGGAAGCAATATTTGGTAGCACTAAGCGTTTGGTGCGGGTAATGGGAGGGATGACCAGCAATTTAAAATTAACGCATATGCTACTAGGCTATAAAAATGCGTATAAATATGTCGATGCTTTAGCCATAGGACCTTATTTTCAGATTGGTCAGAAAGAGATTAAAAAAGTAAGGAGTGTGAACGATGTATTCAAGCGTTTAGTTGATCCTGCTAATCGTTACTCGATAGGCAATGTCCTAAAATTCGTGCATCAACAAGCCAATATTACGAGGCGTTATGGTGTTGACTTAATTGCCTATGAAGGTGGGCAACATTTGGTCGATCATAAAACACACTCCTTAAAAGAGGGCGCAACACCGTTTCTTTTACAAGCAAATAAAGACCCGCGTATGGGGCGACTTTATTACCACTTGTTATCAGGTTGGAAAAAAGAAGGTGGCAAATTATTTGTGTTGTTTTCTGCGCCACGTAGTTACACATGGCATGGTAGTTGGGGGATAAAAGAATACATCACCCAAACAGCATCACAAGCGCCAAAATATCGGGCAGCGCTTTCTTTTAGTAAAGGTAAGCCTTGCTGGTGGCAAGGTTGTACTTCATCCCATATCGTGCGTCATAAAAAGCCTGCTAGTATCGCCAAGCATTTGGTGACAGGTACAGAAGCGGTTGCTGAGAAACCTATTTCTATTAATATTCCTTATGTTGTTGATGCAAGAAAAAAATGGCTATATACCAAAGTGATTAAAGCGAGCAACTTAATAGCAGGCGATGTTGACGATAATAAGGACCTGTCGGCACAATGGCGCGCCAGTTGGGATGATGAAAATCTTAATGTTTGGGTGAATGTGGTTGACGATAAAATAGTGCAAGACTCCAAGGAAGCATGGGCGGATGACTCGATTGAAATCTATTTAGACATGGATAACAGCCGTCGCAAGCACTTTGATGGTAAAGATGATGTGAAGCTGTCGTATCGTATGAAAGATAAAAAAGTCTTCCTAGATGGTGTCAAATCTAACACGATCACGAATGCAATCACTTTTACGATAAAGCGCATGTCAAAAGGTTATCGTTTAGAAACCAGCATACCGTGGAAGGCATTTAAAATAAAGCCACGTAATAATCAACGCTTAGGCTTTGAAGTTCAAATAAATGATGATGACTCAGGCAAACAACGTGATGGAAAAATTGCATGGAATGCAAAAGTAGATAAAGCTTGGAAAAATCCACAGATGTTTGGAGAGTTAGTATTGAAAGGGAATAACTAGGAGCTTGTCCGAGAACAGTGAGCCTACTGCGGAAAAGCTGAATTTGGCTACATTTTCCCTCAATTTTCGTTAAATAGAATGACTATTCTCCTTAAATTGATGAAAAATCTAGCTCAAATCAGCTTTCCCTCGCTACGGCTCATATTCTCGGACAAGCTCCTAGGAGGCTGTCCGAGAACTACCATGATCAATTTTTACATACCATATATAGTGTTATTTCTTAAAACAAACCACAATATGTAGAAAAATCTCGAAATTATCCAGTTCTCGGACAAGCTCCTAG
>CAZQTJ010000227.1:0-4114 GCA_964596035.1 uncultured Cocleimonas sp.
GACTGCTGAATCATCTTTTTTATCGCTAGGTGAGTATAAGTTTGTGCCCATTTCTCTATCAGATAGAGCCTGTGCAACAGCCGCTGCACCAGCTCCAGCGGTCGTCGCTACAACGGCTGCTTTATTCAGTTTAGATGTTTTATTTTCAGAAACGGAAGGTGATATTGTTGTGTTAGTTTTATGGTTGTAATGTGTTGAAGCGCCTTTTTTACAAAAAAGTTTTTTTAAGAAACGTCCAATAAAATAACCGATTAGAAAAGCTAATAAAGCTAGAAAGAGTGTTTGTAGTATAAAAAAGAACATGCTTATTCTCCCTTATTTGTATTGGAAAATAGGCCTAGTAATAAGCCAAAAAGAAAGAACAAAAAAAGCCAGAAAGATAATTGTGAAAATAAATATGACATTAAAGTAACCTCTTTTTTTAAAAGCCTCCCACATGATTCGTAGATGGGTAGAAAGGCTCTAAGGAAGCTCTGATAAGTCGATTAGAACTTCCTTAATATTGTATGGAGTGTTGTTATTGAACCGAAAAAGTAATCCGACGATTCTTAGCGCGACCTTCAGGCGTATCATTAGATGCTATTGCTTGTGTTTCTCCATAGCCTGTTGATGTAATAATAGATGCGTCAACACCAGCATTGATCAAATAGGTCTTTACTGAATCGGCTCTGCGCTGACTTAGTGCTAAATTATATGCATCACTTCCTCTGCTATCGGTATGTCCACTCACTGCAATTCTGCTATCAGGAATTTTGCTGTGGCACTCATTAATAACGGTGGTGATTTCTGTTAGTAGAGAAAAGCTAGCCTTTTTAATATTGGCTTTATTGGTATCAAAGAGAATGGTTTTTCCTGTCATTACCGCAGTAAGTTTAGCTTGACAAGCATCGACATCGGCTTTCGCTGCTGCCATACGTTCGGCTCTAGCTTGTTCTTCGGCTTTTTTAGCCATTGCAGCATCAGCTGCCGCTTTTTCTGCTTCATTTTCTTTAGACATTGCTTCAGCAGCCTGCTTTTCTTCGGCTATTTGTTTAGCTAAGGCAGCCTCTTCAGCCGCTTTTTTTGCAGCAATCGCGTCAAGATCAAGTGATAAATTATTGCTTAATGTTAAACCCAGTGCGGCGGCAACCGTTTTAAACGAAGAAGACGCAGCATCAAGAGAGCCTTGTTCCGTCAGCATTCCTGTCAGTGTCATTGCGCCACCCGTATTAGCATAGCCATCGGCAACGGTTAGCTTATTAACAATATTTTCTGCACCCACTTGATCTGTAAGAGCGCTAATAAGTGCATCAACTTCTTTTTGTGATGCAAGAGTGCCTTCAATCGTATACTTGCCATTTTCATAACGCGCTTGAAGTGAAGGTAATGCGAGTGATTTAACCGTTATATTATTATCAACAATACGTACACCATTAACGCCTAAGGCAGTTTTTATGGCTTGGTCTCGTGCGGCATCAGAGGAAGCTGTACCCGTTAGTAAAACATCACGTCCACGTTTTTCTATTTCAACATTTGACCAATCAACATTATTTGATAACAGTGCTTTTTGAGTTCGGGATTGAATATCTTTTTCTATAGGACCCCATTTTGCGGAAAGCATTAGGAAATATAAGAAGGGTAAACCAAGAAGAGTCAGTAGCCACCACCAGCCTTTTGATAGACCAGCACAACAGCAAGAGCGCCCATTTGCCATAATATATACCTTTTAAGTAGGAGGAATTTTGATATAGGTATATCCATTATAGGGTAAATAATATTATTTTTCATCTCCATTAATAAAGCTAATGACTATTTTTAAGCTTGAATTTTACGCATGAACATAGTTTTCTGCCATTTTAATCCAACGCTCAATTAACGGTTGAATCCTATCAGGATATTGTTCGATGATAACCTCAGCCGCTACTTGAATACTAGGAAGAAGATGCTGATCGCGCAATAAATCAGCAATTCGAAATTGTAATTCGCCTGTTTGACGTGTGCCAAACACCTCACCAGGACCACGAATTTCCAAGTCAATACGTGCAATTTCAAAGCCATCATTACTGTTACGCAAGGCATCAAGACGTTTACGTGCAATTTGAGAAAGCGGTGACTGGTACATTAGAACACAGCTACTCGCTGTTGTGCCACGTCCTACACGCCCTCGTAGTTGATGGAGCTGGGCTAAACCGAGCCGTTCAGCATTTTCAATAATCATCAAAGAGGCATTAGGGACATCTACTCCGACCTCGATAACCGTGGTGGCTACTAATAAGTGAAGCTCTCCCGCTTTAAAGGATTGCATGGTGGTTTCTTTTTCAAGCGCCGACATGCGCCCATGCACCAGCCCTATATTAAGTTCAGATAAGCTTTCTTGTAATAATGCTAACGTTTCCTCTGCATTTTGACACTGTAGCGCATCCGATTCTTCAATTAAGGTACACACCCAATAGACTTGCGCTCCTTGCTGGCAGACCGCATTAATGCGTTGCACAATCTCATCACGGCGGGTATTGGGAATAACGACTGTTTTTACGGGAGTGCGTCCAGGTGGCAACTCATCAATCACCGAATAATCCATATCAGCATAGGCAGTCATTGCTAAGGTACGGGGGATCGGTGTGGCTGTCATCACTAATTGATGCGGATAGAGATCACCTTGCTTGCCTTTCTCTCGCAAAGCAAGACGTTGGTGTACGCCAAAACGGTGTTGCTCATCAATAATTAATAAGCCCAGTTTTTTGAAATGTACCGAATCTTGGAAGAGGGCGTGTGTGCCAATCGCTAAATGAGTTAAACCTAAGGCGATATTTTCGACACTATTACGTCGTTCCGCTGCCTTTTGCCGTCCAGAAAGCAAATCAACGCCTAGCCCCAAAGGCTCAAACCACTGCGTAAAACTCTTTAAATGTTGCTCGGCAAGAATCTCGGTAGGAACCATTAAAGCGACTTGATAGCCTGATTCTATAGCGGTGAGTGCGGCAGCGGCGGCAACTAATGTTTTACCTGAGCCAACATCGCCTTGTACTAAGCGACTCATTGGGTACGGCTGCTGCATATCTTGTTTTAATTCTTTGATAACGCGTTGCTGTGCGCCCGTTAGCTCAAATGGCAAAGCATCTAATAGTTTTTGATTCAGACTATTATTAGATGAGAGTTTAATACCCTTTATTTTACGACTATATTCTCTAAATTTTCGTAAACTTAAATGATGCGCGATAAGCTCCTCAAAAATAAGTCGTTGCTGTGCAGGATGATTAGTGCTGAGTAACTGTCCGACAGAACTTTCAGGTGTGGGTTGATGCAATGCGACCAACGCTTCTGCCAGAGTCATTAATTTATATTGCTGACGTAAAGATTCAGGAAAAATCTCATCAAGATGAATAATGTGTTTGATTGCCTCGCTATTAAGGCGACGCAATGTTCTTTGTTGCAAACCTTTGGTGCTAGGATAAGTAGGAGTCAGGCTATCGGCTAACTCCAAGGGCGTATTTTTATTGATGATTTTATACTCGGGGTGAACAATCTCTAGACTATTAAAGCCTTGATGAATTTCACCAAAACACCGCACTAATGTACCCTCGGAAAAACTCAATTTTTGTGCATTACTAAAATGAAAAAATCGTAAAGTAATAGCGCCACCACTCTCATCAGAAAGCTGGCAAATCATCATGCGTCGTTGTTTAAATAAAATAGAACAATGATCAACCTTACCCTCAATTAAAACCTCTTGTCCGTGACGCAGACTAGAAAGAGGATAAACACGGGTTCTATCTTGATAACGCAAGGGTAGATGAAATAGCAAGTCCTGAATTTTTTCTAATCCCAACTTTTCTAAATGCGCCACCATTTTAGGGCCAACACCTTTTATAGTATTAACATTGGCTAAGAGAGGATTATTTGAAGGCATAGAAGCGGAAGAGTAGTAGTGAGTATTGTAATAATTGTAGATAACAATGGATGGGATTGAAAGGAGCTAGTGTCTAAAAAGAACGAACCTATGCGGTGAGTAATGTAAGCCCCTGTCAGCTTCTGTCATGTGTTTATTTTTAAGACAGTATCTGACCCCTTTGATTTGTGTGATTATCTTCAAAGCTCAAAATACACATAGCTTCTTATTCTGTTGATAGGTTTT
>CAZQTJ010000228.1:0-4104 GCA_964596035.1 uncultured Cocleimonas sp.
ATAAAAATTCTGCGTTATAAGATCGGGAACTTATTTCGTGCTCATTCCTTAGCTACCAGTTATCAGCATCTCCTATTCTGTTTCTTTTAATCCACATAGAATAAGGCAACTAATAAAAATAATAAAAAATAAACCGCCTAATGTCTGAAATTGCTGAAGCCACATTGCCCGCTATACTATCGACACTTGTCCGAGAAGATAAGCTGTCGCTTTCTGTTGCGAACAAAGCAATGGTAGAAGCCAAGGCTCGAAAAAAACCATTAGCAACCTACTTATTACAAAAACAACTAATAAGCCCTTACTGTATGGCAATGGTATGCGGTATTGAATATGGCTTGAGTGTTGTTGATCTTGATGCCGTTAATATTACGCCTGAAGTTCAAGCTTTGGTATCTCCCGATACTTTGAGAAAAATGAATATCGTACCGTTATTTAGTATCGGGAGTGCCTTATTTGTGGGTGTCGCAGACCCTTACTATCTGGAAAATATTGGCGATATAAAGTTTGCCACCGAGATGGTACCAGAGCCAGTCATTGTAGAGTACGACAAACTACAAAATACTTTATACGGTGGCGAAGGGACAGATGCAGTTGCATCAGGAATGAGCATATCATCTGATACTGAAGCACAAGATTTAGTTGTTGAAACAGACTCGTTAGAGAAAGATGATGAGGCTGATGATGATCATGGTGTGGATGTTACTCACTTTGTGAACGAGTTATTAAGCCATGCAATCTCTAAGGGCGTGTCCGATATACATATCGAACCGTATGAAAAAATACTTCGAGTTCGTTATCGTATTGATGGCATCTTGCAAGTCGTTAGTATGCCGCCCAAAGGTATAGCACGTAAATTAACCTCGCGACTCAAAGTGATGGCGCAGCTTAACTCATCTGAGCGACGCGTCCCTCAAGATGGACGTATTCACTTTCAAGTCGGGGATGATAAGTATGTCGATTTTCGTGTAAATACCTTACCTACTTTATACGGTGAAAAAATTGTTATGCGTATCCTCGACTCGGATACCGCAGCCTTAGGTATCGAAAATCTAGGTTTTGATGATAAACAAAAAGATGATTTATTGTCTGCGATTGCCAAACCCGATGGCTTAGTGCTTGTTACAGGCCCTACAGGTAGTGGTAAAACCGTATCACTGTATGCTTGTTTAAACATTCTTAATACCTCAGAGAAAAATATTTCAACAGCAGAAGACCCTGCTGAAATACAAGTGCCAGGCATTAATCAGGTTAATGTCAATGAGAAAGTAGGTCTGACCTTTGCCTCAACTCTGCGTGCTTTTTTACGTCAAGATCCTGACATTATTATGGTGGGTGAGATACGTGACTTAGAAACAGCAGAAATTTCAGTTAAAGCAGCGCAAACAGGACATTTAGTTTTATCAACATTGCATACTAATAGCGCTCCAGAAACGCTAACACGTTTAGTCAATATGGGCGTTCCCCCTTTTAATATCGCTTCATCGGTATTAGTTATTGTTGCTCAGAGATTAGCTCGAAGGCTTTGTAAACATTGCAAGCAAGTCATCGATATTCCCGCAGAGACATTAATTCAGCTAGGATTTGATAAAAGTGAAGCAGAGTCAACGGTTGTCTATGAGCCTAAAGGATGTAGCGAGTGCTCTGGTGGATATAAAGGACGAGTCGGTATTTATCAAGTCATGCCAATTTCTCCAGCGATGGCAAAAATGGTCATGGAAGGGGGTAATGCACTCGATTTAGCTGAACAGGCACAATTAGAAAATATTAATGACCTGCGTCAGTCAGGCATAGAAAAAGTTCGTCAAGGTATTACCTCCTTGGCAGAGCTAGAACGAGTTACCAAGGATTAATTATGGCTACGACCACTTTTCAACAAAAATCAAAAGAAGACCTTCCTTACTTTGAATGGGAAGGGATCAATAAAAATGGCGTAAAAATTCGTGGTGAGCATCAAGCCGCCAATGCTAATATGATACGTGCTGGTTTACGCCGACAGGGAGTAAAGCCTCGTTGGGTACGCCCTAAGCGTAAGCCTTTATTTGGTAAAGGAGGTGCAGTAAAGCCCGCAGATATTGCCCACTTCGCACGTCAATTAACCACAATGATGCGCTCTGGTGTTCCCCTTGTTCAGTCGCTAGAACTTATCTCATCAGGTAATGAAAATCCTGCCGTACAAGAGATGGTACTTAAAATAAAAAAAGAGATAGAGGGTGGCTCTGACTTTGCAACCGCATTAAGCAAACAACCTAAATATTTTGATGACTTGTTTGTCAACCTCGTCGGTGCGGGTGAGCAAGCAGGTACAATGGAAGATATGTTGGATAAGGTTGCGACCTATAAAGAAAAAACAGAGCGCATGAAAGCCAAAGTTAAAAAAGCCATGATGTACCCCATTATGGTCATGATAATGGCGGTTGTCGTCTCTGCTATCATGTTAATCTTTGTTATTCCTCAGTTTAAAAGTATTTTTGAAGGTTTTGGTGCAGAGTTGCCCGCCTTTACGCAAATGCTGGTGGATATGTCTGATTGGTTACAGGCATCATGGTGGAAACCTTTGCTGGTGGTGATTGCAATAGGCATAGCATTTAAACAAGCTAAGCAGCGTTCGGCAAAATTTCGCTTCTTTGTTGATACCGCCGTATTAAAAATACCGATAATGGGTGTTATTATAAATAAGTCTGCTGTTGCTCGTTTCTCGCGTACCTTATCAACCATGTTTGCAGCAGGTGTTCCATTAGTTGAGGCAATGGATGCAGTTGCAGGAAGTACAGGAAACCTCGTGTATCACAAAGCAACCATGCAAATAAAAGAAGACACGGCAAAAGGTGTGCAGCTGAATGCCGCTATGGTAACTACCCAGCAGTTTCCGAATATGGTGGTGCAAATGACTAAAATTGGTGAAGAATCAGGTCGTTTAGAAGAAATGTTAGCCCGAGTTGCCGACTACTTTGAAGAACAAGTGGATGATTTAGTTGATTCTCTATCCAAACAAATGGAGCCATTAATAATGGCAGTATTAGGCGTTATTGTCGGTGGTTTAGTTATAGGTATGTACTTACCAATCTTCAAACTAGGTGCAGTGGTAGGTTAGACTATTTTCAATTTCAATATAAAATACGATCGACACAAATGGGTACTTAGGGGTAAATAATGGATTTAATTAATCTACTGAGAGACAACGCCACGTTGTTTCTCATCTTCGTGGGAATTTTCTCTTTAATCATCGGTAGCTTTCTCAATGCTGCTATCTATCGCCTACCGATTATGATGCAAAAAGAATGGCATCAAGAATGTAAAGAATTACTCCAAGACAAAGACACAGAACAAAAGGAAGATGCGAAGGAAGAGGAAAAATTTAATTTAATGACACCTCGCTCGACCTGTCCAAGTTGTGGACATATGATAACCGCGTTGGAAAATATTCCCGTTATCAGCTACCTGTTTCTAAAAGGTAAATGCTCCTCGTGTAAAACACCTATCTCCTTTCAATACCCTTTAGTTGAGATATTCACCGCTGCGCTTTCTATTTTTATCGCATGGAAATTTGCTTTTGGATGGCAAGCATTTGCCGCCATTGTTCTCGCATGGACGCTTATCACGCTGTCGATTATCGACGCTAAAACGATGCTCCTACCCGATAATCTCACCTTGCCTTTAATGTGGTTAGGTATAGCAGTGAATTATCAGAGCTTATTTGTTGACCTACATTCAAGTGTCTTAGGTGCAATGATTGGCTACCTGTCACTTTGGACACTCTTCCAAGTCTTTAAGCTAGTGACAGGAAAAGAAGGTATGGGCTACGGCGATTTTAAAATACTCGCAGCCCTCGGAGCTTGGGGCGGTTGGCAAATAGTACCTTTTACAGTCTTTGCAGCCTCACTTTTTGGCGCAATCTTCGGCATTATATGGATGAATATCAAACGTGGCCGCAATGCCAATATGATGCCTTTTGGACCTTGGTTAGCCTCGGCTGGTTTAATCGCATTTTTATGGCGAGATGAGGTGATAAAAATAATGTCGGGATTTTTAATACCATAGTGATCTTATAGCCTGAATCCGTGAGGCTAATGCGGATATGAGGGATAAGATATTGGTTTCACAGTG
>CAZQTJ010000229.1:0-4104 GCA_964596035.1 uncultured Cocleimonas sp.
AGAAATCTATCAAGTGCTTCCAGTCTTTCTGGTGTTCCTATATCACGCCAGTCTCCTGCAAAGTATGTGCCTGTTACTAGCCCCTTATCCATTGTAGTGCGTAGTAAAGGTCCTAATGCTTGTTGTTTGGATATTTCACCTTGTTGGATTTTTTTTCGCAAAGGGATAAATAGCTCAGTTTGGTAATAGGCTATTCCACTGAAGGTATATTTAATTTCCCCTTCTTGGCTTACTTTCTTATTGCTTAATGCAAAGTCTCCTTCGGGATGATGTTGTGGATTATTGACTAGAACAAGGTGCGCTAAACTATTGTCTTTAAAGGGACTATTTGGCGTTATATTGTAATTACACCAAACATCTGCATTGATTACTGCGAAGGTGTTATCACCTAACAAGTCAAGTGCTTTTACAATGCCGCCTGCTGTTTCTAGCGCGCCATCTTGTTGTTCATCCGAATATTCAATGGTTAAACCAAAAGCGGAACCATTGCCTAAAGCTGCGGGTATTTGCTGACCTAGCCATGCAATATTGATAACAATGTCGCTAAACCCTGCTTGTTTGAGTTTTTCTAAATGCCATACGATCAGTGGTTTACCGCCGACTTCTAACAAGGGTTTTGGTGTGTGATTTGTGAGTGGGCGCATCCGTGTGCCGTGCCCTGCGGCTAGTATCATGGCTTTCATGCTGAAAGTGCTACCGTGCCTATTTTAGCGGGAATATCTAACTGCTCAAATAGATCGACGAATGCTTGCGTTTCAGGGTGTTTTTTTCCTACTGCCATAACGTAGCTGAGTGTTAATGGTAAGTCATTAAGATAGCTTTCCTTGCCATCACGATGACATAAACGAGCGAAGATACCGAGCACTTTGATATGACGTTGCAAACCCATTAAATCAAACCATTTGATAAAGGTTTTATCATCGACTGACTCCATCAACCCTGCTTCAACTGCTTTATCGCGATAATTAAGCGCCCACTGCTCTACCTTGTGATTTGGCCATGCGATATAACAGTCTCTTAAAATAGAGACTAGATCGTAAGTAATCGCACCTAAAACAGCGTCTTGATAGTCAATAATGGCGGGGTTATTTTTAGTCGTGATCATTAAGTTTCGTGAATGATAATCACGATGTACAAAGACTTGTGGCTGTTTGATTATTGCTGAGCTTAAATGATCAAAGGTCTGCTGAATGATTTTTTGTTGATGATTCTCTATATCAAAACCTAAATGGGTTTGTAAAAACCACTCTGGCATTAATTGCATTTCTTGCTCAAGGAGCTTCGTATTATAAACGGGTAAATTGCTGGTGCTTGCTTGCTGAATTTTAACTAAGGCTTGCAGTGCATCTCCATAAAGCTCATCGGCTGTTGTATCATTCAGTTTATCTAAATAAGGTGTGGAGCCTAAATCAGAGAGTACCAGAAAACCTTTTTTGAGTGACTGCTTTAATATTTCAGGCGCATGTACCCCTGCTTTTAATAGCCTTTGGGTCACGTCAACAAAAGGGGTGGTATCTTCTTTTTCGGGCGGGGCATCCATTGCGATCATTGTTTTATCGTTGTTATGGATACGAAAGTAGCGGCGAAAACTGGCATCGGCAGAGGCGACACTTAGCGTTGCTTCTGGCCATGTTTTGTGAATCCACTGTGTTAATTCTTGTAGGCGTATGTCTTGAGTCATATATTTTTATTCTAATATTGAGGTGTGCGTAAGTAGGTGGGCTTCTAAGGTGAAAATTAACGACGTAATGCAAGAAAGAGTCCTGCTCCCATCATCATTCCTCCTGCGGTGCGGTTGAGTCGGCGCATACTTTTGTCTGAGCGCAAGTGACGACGCGCGGATGCGGCACTATAGGCTATTAACATTAAGCCCAGCATTAATGCGACCAAAGTTAATAGACTTGCCAGTATTATATCTGCCTGATTTAGCGCGTTTAAATCCATAAAGGTGGGTAAAAAGGCGATATAAAAAAGAATGACCTTGGGGTTGGAAGCTGAAATCAGAAAACCTTGAATAAATCCAGATACCCATGAATGCGTCATATGATGAGCGGTGTTATCTAACTCCGTATTAACCGTTGCCGTCCACATTTTCCAGCCTAGATAAAGTAAGTAAACTGCGCCAACTAAACGGATTATAGTCAATAAGCCACTCCAGTTTTCGGCAATAGTGGCTAAACCGAGTGTTGCAAGCACTAAATAGACAATATCACTTATTGCTATACCAAGGGCTAGTGAAAAACAAGCCCTTGCCCCCGATGTTAAGGCTCGCGCTAACAGCGAAAACACTCCTGGACCTGGGGTAATCGCAAAAATAAAAATGGCAATAAAAAAAGTAATCGCAACTTCCAAAGACATCGATAAATCCTCTACATTTAATCCATAGATGCAACAAATTCACGTAAAGCAATTTTGAAGTCTTCACCTAAGGCATCATGCTTGCTTGCATACTCAACATTCGCCATCATATAACCGAGCTTAGAACCACAGTCGTGGCTTTTGCCTGTCATGTTGAAAGCATTGACAGTCTCCTGTTCCATCAAACTGGCTATTGCATCGGTTAACTGAATTTCTCCTCCTGCTCCCTTGCCTGTTGTTTTTAATAATTCCCATATGGCATTTGAAAGAACATAGCGCCCTACTACCGCTAAGTTGGAAGGAGCATCTGCTAATGCGGGCTTCTCGACGACTTGGGTCATGGGTGCAGACTCCCCTGCTGCAAGCGTTTTGCCACCGACATCAGCAACACCATAACTACTGACCTGCTCCATTGGCACAGGCTCTACCATTATTTGACTAGCTCCCGAGTCCTCATATAAACGCATCATTTCCGCAAGATTATCGTTGGCTAGGTCACAGCTATAACTATCAATAATGACATCGGGTAGTGCAACAACAAATGGCTCATCACCAACCGCTGGCAAAGCACATAAAACTGCATGACCTAAGCCTTTAGCAACACCTTGGCGCACATGAATTAGCGTCACATCATCAGGACAAATAGCTTGCAGTTCTGCTAATAGTGCATCTTTTTTGCCCCGTACAAGGCTATCTTCAAGCTCAAAGTTAATATCAAAATGATTTTCAATAGCACTTTTGCTTGAATGCGTCACTAGCACAATTTCTTTAATGCCTGCCGCAATACATTCATGCACGATATATTGAATCATTGGCTTATCAACAACAGGTAACATTTCTTTTGGGATTGCTTTAGTGGCTGGCAACATTCGAGACCCGAACCCTGCAACAGGAATAACCGCTTTACGAAGGGATTTTGACATACAACTCTCTCTTTTTCTTATAATAAACGAAAGGGAATTATCACATAAGATGAAAAATTTAGTAATAATAGCTGTCCATTAATTATCACCTCAGGTCAAATTGTTATCATCTGCACACCTTCTGCATTTTATTTCCTGTAAAGCACCATCATTTAAGCTATTTTTTGTGTGAAGATAACAAAATGAAATATACCAAATATAGTGCTGTGCTTTTATCTGTTGTGCTTGTTTTGATTTACTTACCTGATGAAGACAATGTCATGCCTGTCGAAAATGCAACCTCGCACGATTGGAATCCAAAATCATTCTGGTACTACCCTTGGGGACGCTCTATCACACATAAAGGCGTTGATGTGTTTGCAAAAGAAGGCACAAAAGTGGTGGCTCGTAGCCGAGGATTGGTGATTTTTTCAGGCTATAATGGCATGGGTGGAAAGTCTGTTATTATTTTATCAAACAAATACCGTCTACATTACTATGCCCATTTAAAATCAATTAGTGTCGCACGCTATACCTATATTCCTGCGGGAAAGAAGATAGGAGAAGTTGGCAATACGGGGAACGCAAAAGGTAAACCCGCACATTTACATAGGCTACTCCAAGGAAATAAACATTCAAATAGAAGCTACAGAGAGGGTAAGATTCTTAAAATAAAAGGCGTAGGACTAGCCGTGCTAATTCAAGCCTTTTATTTATAGGAAGATTGCCCTCTCTGTGGCTTCCCTACGGGCTGAATGAGGTTTCCCATAGGACTGCGTTATGGGACTTGGCAAGGGAGCGACCATTCCCTGCGTCCCAAGCCTTGCCTATGAAAAACCTCATT
>CAZQTJ010000230.1:0-4099 GCA_964596035.1 uncultured Cocleimonas sp.
AATGCTCGTGGGACGTTTAGTGAGCGCTTATCTCGCCTAAAAGAACTGTTTCTTGGTCTAGAAAATCCTTATATCAAGTTGATTAAACAGTACCGTGTTAAAAACCACTCTGATTTGATGAGCCAATTGGATAGCATCATTAAAAAAGGTGCTGAGGGTTTAATGTTACATCATGCCAAGGCGCTCTATAAAACAGGTCGTCATGATGATTTACTCAAAGTAAAACGCTATCAAGATGCTGAAGCGCGTGTTATCCAGCATTTTAAAGGCAAAGGAAAGTACCTAGATTTATTAGGGTCACTACTGGTAGAAACAGCCGATGGTAAACGCTTTAAAATTGGCTCAGGGTTTAGTGATAAGGAGCGTAAACACCCACCTGCTATTGGTACTTTAATAACGTATAAATTTTTTGGTAAAACGATTAACGGCATTCCCCGTTTTGCTAGTTTTTTACGGGTGCGGGAGTTGATGTGATTATGTTTAGAAACGTCTTAAACGGAAGTTAGCCTATTTCCAAAACCGAATAAACAGGGGTGATTGCTTCTACTTTTTCACGCCCTTCTAAAAATTCTAAGCTCATTAAAAAACAAGCTTCTACACATTTTGCATCTACTTTTCCTATCAAGCGAGCTGCTGCTTCTGCTGTACCACCTGTTGCTACTAGATCGTCAATTAACAAGACTTTTGCGCCTTTTTTATGATGAAAGGCATCAAGGTGAATCTCTAATTCATCTGTGCCATATTCAAGGGTGTATTTTTCGCTCACTGTCTCTGATGGTAGTTTTCCTTTCTTGCGTATGGGTACAAAGCCGAGTCCTAGCTGCACGGCTAAAGGCGCTCCAAAAATAAAACCTCGGCTGTCAATTCCTGCGATATAGTCAATATCATAGTCTTTATAACGCGCTGCTAAACCTTCGATAAGACGTTTAAATTGCGTGGGGTTATTGAGGAATGTGGTGATGTCCTTAAAAATAATCCCTTTTTTTGGGTAGTCGTGTAGGTCACGAATACTGCTTAAAAAATTTTCGCGGTCTTGATTATTGAGGACGCTCATATTTAGGTTCCA
The DNA here is from genome assembly GCA_964596035.1 of uncultured Cocleimonas sp. Taxonomy (GTDB): domain Bacteria; phylum Pseudomonadota; class Gammaproteobacteria; order Thiotrichales; family Thiotrichaceae; genus JAGLBW01. The sequence continues at coordinate 1,067 of CAZQTJ010000230.1, forward strand.
GTATTTTATGGTGATGGTATTTTAGCGTGTTTTTTCGCGCTTCGTTAATAAATAAACACCGAACATAATTAATCCCATTCCTGCGATATAAATCAATGAAAATGGTTCACCTAAAATACTAACAGCAGCAATTAGCGTTACCATTGGTCCACTGCTGTTAGCGATGCTGGTTTTTGCAGGGCCTATTCTGGCAATGGCTTCACTTATCATAAAGCTAGGAATAACAGTGCAAGGTATCGCAACAATGACAATAATAAAATACAACTCGGCACTCACAGATAGATCGCTTAATGTGCCTGTCATCATAAAATGGATAAAAATAAAAAGGGATGATGACAGCATTGCCAAGCTCGTAAATAAACGACTACCGATACGCTGAATATAGTTTTTACTAAGCACCAAATAAAGCGCAAAACTGATAGCAGAGAACCCGACTAATATCATACCTTTTGCAGTCTGATCCCCTACGAAGGCACTTTCCTGATAGTACATAACCGCTACGCCAAGGTAAGTTAACAGCATCGCTATGATTATATTTCTACTAATACGCTGTTTGAAAAATATAAAGCCTAATACTGCAACAATGGTGGGATAAACAAAGAGCGTCATTCTCTCTAATTGTGCGCTGATGTACTGCAAGCCCCATATATCAAGATAAGCGGCGAGGTAATAACCTAAAAATCCTGTGATCAAAATACCGAATAATATGCGTGGATTAAACTTTCTTGCCGCTGGTTTTTTATTCGCAAGTAAAAACCAAGCGATAAGAAAATAAAAAGGGAAGGCAAATAACATGCGTAAAGTAAGCAAGGTGATGGCTTCTACCTCGCCCGCGCCGCTTTGGTAAGCTAATTTAATCACAATAGGTTTTAGCGAAAATAAAGCCGTGCCGCCAAGTGCATATAAAATGCCTGCCATATTGTCATTACTTTGATGTGGTAAAACCTGTTCTTGCATGATCATTATCCTTAGGATTGAGGATTAACTAACTGCAAGATTGAATATTCAGAAGCGTGTAAATTTGTACGATACTGGCTATTGAATCTAGCAGCCAGTGTGAAGTGTATAAATTACAAAGAGGCTACTTTACTTGGTTTAAGCAGCAGCCAGCGTTTATTGCTAATTATTGTGTATGTGTTGTAATTCATGAGGAGAGTTTACGGCTGATTCAGGTCGTAAGTCAATGCCATTTAAAAGACGGTACTAGGAGTCTGACATGAAGCCAAACCAAGAGATTCAGCAACAACTTGTTTCGCAGGGTTACAGCATATTACAGCGTAAAGACGGTAGTAATTTTTTATGGCAAGAAAAATTACAGAGCTTATCATCAGAATTAAATGACTTTCAGCAAAGTTGGAATGATTTACCTGCCGATAATTTTCTCAATGATGGTGGACATTATCGCTATCGTCGCTATTCTGTTTTTAGCTGGCAGAGAGACCAGCCCTTGATTCTCCTTCCACATGAACCTCATTTTCAAAGCACTTACCGTAATGCGATGAATGGTGGTATCTACCGTGAGTTTGAAGCGTTTAAAGATCATACGGTTAATAACCCTGCTCTTCATGAAATTATTAATTGGTGCGCCACTCATTTTAGCTTTCAGCAAGAAAAAAATTGGCGTATTCAAGCCCATCAATTCCGCATTGAAACAAATAATAAAGAATCAGGAAAACCAACACCTGAAGGTATCCATAAAGATGGGGCTGACTTTATTTTGATTATGTTGCTAGAACGCAACAACATTACAGGTGGCGTGAGTCATATCTATGACGCTAATAAGCACCTTCAGTTTGGTGCTGTACTCGAAGAGCTGGGGGATTGTGTGCTACTAGATGACCGTAAAGTGTGGCATGGGGTTAGTGAAATTCATGCCTTGGATACATCAAAAGTTGGCTATAGAGATGTACTTGTTTTGACTTTCCATAAGAAGGTGTTGGCATAATATCACCTTGAGAATGACTTATTAATTGCGCACAATTATTAACATTGCTCCCACGGCAAACCATCAAAACGCCAACCGTTGATTGAAGAGCGGTGTTGATTTTCATCTTTATCGCCCTCAAAGCCGTCAATAATATGATAGACCTCTGTTAAACCTGATTTCAACAAGGCTTTACCCGCCGTCTCTGAGCGGTTGCCACTACGACAAATTAAGATGATTTTGGCACAATGGTCTTTGGCACTGCACATTGCGCCACCTAGCAGAAGCTTACGGACATCGGCTACAAAATGCGGGTTGATCTCCCAATCTGGCTCATCCATCCAAGGAATATGAATCGCACCCAGTGGATGACCAATAAACAAAAACTCCATACTGGAGCGAATATCAATCAAATAACAAAGCTCGTCACTCTCAAGCATTGTTTGGGCTTGTGCAGATGAGAGGCTTTTCATTTTTTATTCCTACTTGTTTTTATTTGCTTCCTTGGTGATGATTTCTCCTGCCTTTTGCAAGTCCTTTCCTACACCAGAAACCGTGCTACAAGCGCTTACCATTAAACTTAGAATGCTTAATAAAAATATTGCCTGCCATTTTGATAGCATTGCTCTTTCCCTCATTTAATCCATAAATAATCATAATAATGCTTTATTCAGAGACAAGCCACAACGAGATGCGCAAGTTCCAATCAAAATTTATGACAAACTATTTTTTTGGAGCAGCTTTAATCGACAATAGTGACACTTTAGCCACAAAGATGTCACCTAATGACAGGCTTTAGCATTTTAGTATATTCTAAAAAACATTAGAAAATACATAAAAAATCATTAAATATCAATTATTTATATTAAAAACAAAACAAGAAAAAAAGTTGGCATCGACCTTGCAATCTATATTCTCATAAAGAAACAACAAAGGAATATATAAACAGTTACCAGCAAGCCCCTGAGATTAAGAGCTATTTATTAATACCAAAAATAAAAAAATGGCCGATCTCACCCTCGGTGATCTTTACCTTCCCCAGTAAAGACCACCACTTTATTCACGATAATGTGGAAATACACAATTATCACCTAGTTTTACCAGCAAGC
>CAZQTJ010000231.1:0-4065 GCA_964596035.1 uncultured Cocleimonas sp.
ACCTATCCCCTAAGACCCCTCGCCTTTTATCCCTGTTCTTGAAATAATAGCCGATAATATTTTCCCCATTTTGCTTATTGGATATTTTTATGACTACCTTAACAGGTCGCTACCCCCTTTCTCGCCCTCGTCGTATGCGTTTTAATGATTTTTCACGTCGTTTAATGCGTGAAAATACCTTAACGGCTGATGATCTTATCTACCCTGTGTTTGTTATCGAGGGTGAAAACAAGCGGGAGTCGATTGCTTCGATGCCTGATGTGGCGCGTTTGAGTATTGATTTACTCCTTAAAGAAGCGCGGTTGATTGCCGATTTGGGTGTGCCTGCGATGGCTATTTTCCCTGTGGTTGGTGCGAGCAATAAATCGGATTTGGCAGAGGAGGCTTATAATCCTGAGGGTTTAGCGCAGCGAGCGGTGCGCGCCTTAAAAGCGGCTGTACCTGAGCTAGGTATCATTACCGATGTGGCACTTGACCCTTTTACCTCGCATGGTCAAGATGGTTTGATGAATGATGACGGCTATATTATCAATGATGAAACGGTCGAGGTTTTGGTCAAACAAGCGGTTTCTCACGCACAAGCAGGGGCGGATATTGTTGCGCCTTCCGATATGATGGATGGTCGCATTGCGGCAATTCGTGAGGCGCTGGAAGCCGAAGGATATCGCAATACGCGTATTTTGGCTTATTCCGCTAAATACGCGTCTAGTTTTTACGGGCCATTTCGTGATGCGGTGGGGTCTGCGGGTAACTTAGGGGGCGGGAATAAATACAGCTATCAAATGGACCCTGCAAATTCAGATGAAGCCTTGCATGAAGTCGCCTTAGACTTACAAGAAGGTGCCGATATGGTGATGATAAAACCAGGAATGCCGTATTTGGATATTGTCAGACGCATCAAAGATGAATTTAAAGCGCCGACGTATATCTACCAAGTCAGTGGCGAATACGCGATGTTAAAAGCGGCGGGACAAAATGGTTGGATTGATGAAAAAGCTTGTGTGTTAGAAGCATTAACGAGTATGAAGCGCGCAGGTGGCGATGGTATTTTAACCTACTATGCGAAAGATGTAGCGCAGTGGTTAGCAGAGGGTAAAGTTTAAATGAGTAAAGTCATTATCGAAAAATATGCGGTTATTGGTAATCCGATCGAGCACAGTAAATCACCCATTATTCATGGCATGTTTGCACAACAAACCGATGATGCGATGAGCTACGACACGATTCTTGGTCCTTTGGAGGGGTTTGCAGAAACGGTGATTAAATTTCAGCAAGAGGGCGGTAAAGGGCTGAATGTGACAGTACCATTTAAAGAACAGGCGTGGAAATTAGCGGATGAGTTAAGTGATTACGCTAAACGCGCAGGGGCAGTGAATACCTTAGTGATGCAAGACGATGGCACGATTTATGGCGCAAATACCGATGGCATTGGTTTAATTCGTGACTTTAAAGTGAATTATCATGTGTCTCTGAGTGGCAAGCGTATCTTATTAATGGGAGCAGGGGGCGCAGGAAAAGGCGTAGTGCAACCTTTATTGGAAGAAAACCCACAATGTCTTGTGATTGCGAATCGCACCCCCGAAAGAGCAGTCACTTTAGCAAAAGACTTCGCGGATTTGGGGGATGTGACAGGCGGTAGTTTTAATGACCTTCGTGAACAAGAGCCGTTTGATATTATCATCAATGCAACGGCAGCCAGTCTGCAAGGTATTATGCCGCCCTTACCAGAGCGTTGCTTGTATGAAGAGAGTGTTTGTTACGACATGATGTACGGTGGTCGCCCGACATCATTTGAATACTGGTGTGAAGATCATGGCGCATCATTAGTGCTAAATGGTTTGGGGATGTTAGTGGAGCAAGCGGCGGAATCTTACTCAATATGGCGTGGCATTATGCCTAAAACTAAGCCTGTTTTAGATAGCTTATTGGTGTCGTGGTAGGCTGATTCCTTATGATTATTCTGGCATCAGCATCCCCACGCCGAGGTGAATTATTAGACCAAATTGGCGTGCAGTATCAAACATATCCTGTCGATATTGATGAGACGCCACAACAAGGCGAGTCAGCAAAAACATTAGTGCAACGCTTGGCGCTGGAAAAAGCACAGGCCGCTTATGAACAGTTACAAACGGATTTGCCTGTGTTGGGTGCGGATACCTTGGGTTTGATGGACGGCGAAATTTTAGTAAAGCCGCGTGATTTTGATCATGCTTACTCAATGTTGCGGAAAATGTCCGATGCAACTCACCAGATAATGACAGCCGTTGCGATTGTTCACCAAGGGAAAGTCGCAACGGCTTTAAATATCAACCAAGTGACTTTCTGCCCCATTAGCGATGCCGAGATTAAAGCGTACTGGGGGTCGGGTGAGCCGCAAGATAAAGCAGGCGCTTATGCGATACAGGGTAAAGGCGCGGTGTTTATTAAACATATCGAGGGGTCTTACTCAGGTGTTATGGGTTTGCCTTTATATGAAGTTGGTCAGCTTTTAAGCGCGTTCTAGCGCTGTGCTTATATCATCCTTAAACATTATCGTGTAAATTTCCATTTCTAATAAAATTTGAGGAGAGACGACAATGAGTGCTGAAATCTTAATGAACGTAACTCCTCAAGAATCCCGTGTTGCGATTTTAGAAAATGGGGTGTTACAAGAAGTACTCATTGAGCGTACCGATAACGAAAGCATTGTTGGTAATATTTATAAGGGCAAAGTTTGTCGTGTATTACCAGGAATGGAAGCGGCTTTTATTGATATTGGTATGGCGAAATCTGCTTTTCTACATGCCTCTGATTTATCCTTTTCTCCTAAAGCGGTTTTTAATGGCGATACGGATGAAAAAGCAGTTAAAACACCACCCATTTCAAAACTATTATATGAAGGAAAGAAGGTTCTAGTACAGGTCATTAAAGACCCACTAGGCACAAAAGGCGCGCGTTTAACAACCTATGTCACCATTCCTTCACGTTATTTAGTGTTAATGCCTAATGCTAAAACCATTGGTATCTCTAGTAAAATAGAATCCGCAGAAGAACGTGCGCGCCTAAAAAGTATCGTGAATGATGTTAATGAAGGGACGGACTCAAAACATGGCTATATTATTCGCACTGCGGCAGAGGGTGTCGATGAAGATTTACTGCGTAAAGATATAGAATTTTTGAGCAAGTTATGGGTGAGTATTGGCGAGATGGAAGAGTCTGCCCCGAAAGGTTCTATTGTTTATTCTGATCTGCCCTTGGTCAAACGTATTCTACGTGACGTGGTTGGTGAGGAGGTTACCAGTGTTAGGGTCGATTCACGCGAGACAGCGGCGAGTATTCTTTCTTTTTGTGATAAATATGTCACAGAATTAGATGGTTTGGTATCGCATTATCCAGGTGAGCGTCCCATTTTTGATCTTTACGGTGTGGAAGATGAAATCCAGAAAGCACTAAAGCGCCAAGTACAGTTAAAATCGGGTGGGTATTTAATCATCGATCAAACCGAAGCAATGACGACTATTGATGTGAATACAGGTGGTTTTGTCGGACATCGTAATCTTGAAGAGACGATTTTTAAGACCAATTTAGAAGCGGCTCAGGCTATTGCTCGTCAGCTACGATTGCGTAATCTTGGTGGAATTATCATCCTCGATTTTATCGATATGAAAGATGAAGAGCATAAGCAACTTGTATTAGATTCATTGGAAAAAGCATTAGCAAAAGATTCAACCAAAACGGGGATTAGCAGTGTGTCATCGCTGGGTTTGGTAGAAATGACACGTAAGCGCACCAGTGAAAGCCTTGGACATATTTTGTGTGAATCGTGTCCTACCTGTGATGGTCGAGGCTATGTAAAGACAGCTTCGACGGTATGTTATGAAATATTTCGTGAAATTTTACGTGAGTCTCGTCAGTTTGATGCAAAAAAACTATTAGTTTTAGCCGCTCAAGATGTGGTGGACTTATTCTTAGATGAAGAGTCTGAAAGCCTCGCAGAATTACAGGAATTTATTAATATTCCCATTCGTTTTCAGGTGGAAAGTTTATATACACAAGAGCAGTTTGATGTGGTTTTGATGTAAGGCT
>CAZQTJ010000232.1:0-4009 GCA_964596035.1 uncultured Cocleimonas sp.
GTTACAACACCTAAGGAAATTACCATTTTAAGCGCATCTTCCACATCCATATCTAACATTTTTGTATCTTTCTCAGGCATCATAATAATAAACCCAGATGTGGGATTAGGTGTTGTTGGGATAAAGATGGTTAGGAGTTTCTCTCCACTAAGTTGATTGAATTCTTCAGGGCTGTCACTGGTTTGAAAGCCAATAATCCAGATGTCTTTACGAGGATATTCAATTAAAACGACTTGGCGAAATGAATTTTTATCGGGTGATAAAATGGTTTCGGTCACTTGTTTTAGTGCGGAATAAATACTTCGTACCAAAGGAATTTTGTCTAACCAGCTTTCTCCCCAAGATACTAGCCTTCTGCCTGTAAAATTGGTAATTAAAAAGCCTGTAATAAAGATGAATAAGGTACTAATTACAATACCTAAACCAGGTATATCAAAGCCAAATAAATTAGCAGGCCGCCACGCAAAGGGTAGTAGCAATAGAGTTTTGTCTAGTATTTCTACTAGTAACTTAATGACGAGTATAGTTACGCCGAGAGGAACCCAGATGAGTAACCCTGTAATTAAATATTTTCTTAGTTTTACTAACATGATTGTCTATCACACCCGTTTGTCATTATTTTGTTATCATTAGATAATAGCATTTTGTTAGCAGAATACTAAATAGAAGATTTTTTCTGCTAGGATAATAATATAATTTAACCATAAACTCAGGGTAAGTATGCACACAGTTTTAGTGACAGGATGTTCTAGCGGTATAGGTTACTGCGTTGCCAAAGGCTTAAAAAAACGCGGTTATAATGTTTATGCCACGGCGCGTAAAAAAGAAGATGTTGAGCGTTTAACAAAGGAAGGTCTCAAGTGCTTGTACCTTGATTATGCAGACTCTGAAAGCGTACAAGACTTAGCGAATGAGCTAATGTTACTTGTAGGCTGTGATTTATACGCTGTTTTTCATAATGGGGCGTATGGACAAGCAGGGGCTGTTGAAGATTTAACCCGTGAAACTATGGAAAAGCAGTTTGCGGCGAATGTCTTTGGTTGGATGGAGTTAAACAACCGTTTAATTGTGATGATGCGTCAAAATAATCGTGGACGCATTATCTTTAATAGCTCTGTATTAGGTTTTATCTCCTTACCCTTTCGGGGTGCTTATAACGCCAGTAAATATGCGATAGAAGGTTTTGCAGATACTTTACGTTTAGAACTGAAAGAGACGGGGATTGAAGTATCACTCATTGAGCCTGGGCCTATAGAAAGTCAGTTTCGTAAAAATAGCCTTATTGCCATGAAAGAAAATGTTGACATAGAAGGCAGTGTGCATCGAGACTTATATCAAAAAACAGTGACACGATTAGAGAAAGAGGGGGCTGTCGTTCCTTTTACTTTACCCGCTGATGCGGTGTTGAAAAAAGTCATCCATGCGCTTGAAAGCCCACGCCCTAAAGCTCGCTACTACGTTACCTTTCCCACTTATCTTTTTGGCACATTAAAGCGTTTATTATCCACAAAGTGGTTGGATAAAGCTTTGTCGAAGGTGGGAGATTAATTGCATGAGCTATTTAGAGCGTATACTAGAATGTCATCAATATGATCGTAGTCAGTATTTAGATTTTATCATTAATGATGAAGTAATGGGTTTAACAGAGCGCCATTTTGCAGAACAGCTATTGCGCTGGGACGAGGTTTTTTATCGTCATGAAAATCGGTTGATTCTTAATCCAGAGCTACAAACGTTTGACGCACGTACACAAGCGGTTGCTCCTGTAATGGAAGCGTTGCATAAAGAAGGGATTATTGATACTTGGGTAAATGAGCCGTATGCGGTATCACATACCTTTGAAGAAACACCTCGAATGGCAGTTGAACGTGCAGCGGCATCATTTTTAGGTATTCGTGGTTATGGCATTCATATTAATGGCTTAGTCAAAAAAGAGCAGGGTATTTATTGTTGGGTCGCAGTACGCGCAAAAGATAAGCCATTTTGGCCAGGAAAGTTAGATCAAATGGTGGCAGGCGGGCAAGGTATTGACATTGGTTTGATGGAAAACGTCATCAAAGAATCAGCCGAAGAAGCCGATATTCCTGAGGAGCTTGCCAGCCAAGCCCAAGCGCGAGGCTGTTTACATTATTGTGCCGAATCCAGCCGTGGTATTAGTATCGATACACTTTTTAACTATGACTTATGGTTACCTGAAGATTTTACCCCTGTGAATACCGATGGCGAGGTGGACAGTTTTGTTTTAATGTCCTTAGAGCAAATGGCAGAAGTTATTGATACAACGGATAATTTCAAGCAAAACTGTAACCTCGTTAATATTGACCTATTAGTACGCTCAGGCATTATTAGCAGTACTCATCCAGATTTTGAAGAAATCACAGCATTGCTTTACGCTCCTGCAATGAGTCCTTAGAGATTTTATTTAACCTGTTAAAAACGAAAAATAAAGGCGACGCCATGTTTATCAGTGACTCATTAGTAAAAACCATCCCGCTTATTCCTTGTAGTAAGGATGATCTTAGCGGGTATTTATTAGAACAATCTGTGATAGCCAAAAACTGGTTAGAACAGTCAGATTTTAAAGCAAAATCGGGAACATTTTGTATGATCCCAAATGACAAGGGTGAGATTGAAAGCGTCTTATTTGGTGTTGATAAAACAATAGAATATCGTTGGGTTTTAGCCCCTCTAGCGGAAAATCTTCCACAGGGGAACTATTGCTTAGAAGCAGACTGGAATGATGAACAACAACAGCAAGCCGCTATCGGTTGGGGCTTGGCGTGCTATCAGTTTGACCGTTATAAAGAGATGACGCGTGTCGTGCCGTGTTTGTTTGTAGAGAAAGGTTTAGATCGAGTTGTAGCCTTTGTGGAGGCAATTAAACTAACGCGTGACTTAGTGAATGTCCCCGCTGCGGATATGATGCCACGAGACTTAGCCGCAGCGACAAAAGCGTTGTGTCACAGCTATCATGCTGATTTTAGACAAATTAAAGGTAATAACTTATTGCGAGAAAACTACCCCTGTATTCATGCCGTTGGGCGGGCAAGTAAGCATGCGCCTCGTTTAATTCGTTTACAATGGGGTGAAAAATCTAATCCGAAAGTATCTTTAGTGGGTAAAGGCGTTTGTTTTGATACAGGTGGTTTGGATATAAAGCCATCACAGTTTATGCGCTTGATGAAAAAAGATATGGGCGGTGCTGCGCATGTTTTAGGTTTAGCGCAACTTATTATGTCGTTAGATCTTCCTGTGCGTTTAGAAGCTTTTATTTCAGCCGCTGATAACGCAATCTCTAGTGATGCTTTTAGACCCGGTGATGTTTTATCAACGCGCTCAGGTAAAACGGTAGAAATAGATAATACCGATGCTGAGGGGCGTTTAGTTTTGTGTGATGCCTTGACGAAAGCAGGGGAGAATCATCCTGATTTATTAATCGACTTTGCAACCCTAACGGGAGCGGCAAGAGTTGCCGTTGGTTCGGAAATCCCCGCCTTTTTTAGTAACACAGCATCGTTAGTAACAGAAATTAATCAAGCCGCAGAAAAGGCGGAAGAAGTCGTTTGGCAGTTGCCTATGCATAAGCCCTATCGTAGTTATTTAGACAGTGATATTGCTGATTTGCTGAATAGCTCACCACAAGGCTATGGTGGTGCGATTACAGCAGCGCTTTATTTAAATGAATTTGTTGATGAAAACACCCCGTGGGCACATTTTGATATGATGGCTTGGAATAATCGTCATCGCGCAGGTCGCCCTAAAGGTGGCGAAGCAATGGGCTTATTCGCTGTATTTCAATTGCTAGAAAATAAATATGCATCGTGATTTTCACCTTAATCCGTGAGGCTACTTCTGCCTGTTGATTATAAGAGGTTACTCATATCGGCATTAGCCTTACAGATCATATTCTATTGTTCGGTAACTTCTCACAAGCTATAGGCAATATTTACCCTATTGGAAAAATTTTAGGCTTGATAATGGCGTATTAGGAATGAAAGCTTTAGCTTTT
>CAZQTJ010000233.1:0-1207 GCA_964596035.1 uncultured Cocleimonas sp.
TAGACAAATTCAGATTTTTTGTAGCAGGCTCTCTATTGTCGGACAAGCTCCTAGGAGGCTGTCCGAGAACTAAAAGCTGACTGCAAATCCCATAAACATCATAATCTGAGCTTGGTATCCTTCACATATCCAAAAAATAGTTTACATTTTTTGGATATGTCAAAATGCCCCGTTTTATTGAAACTCAAGAGATTTAAAAACGAAAAAATCACAATACGCACGATAGTTATCATCCTATCTATGTTTATTTATAAAGTATAAGATCAAAAGCTATGGCAGGACGCATTCCACAAGAATTTATCGATGGCCTGTTAGTACGGGTAGATGTGGTTGATATAATTAATTCTCGTGTCCCCCTGAAGAAAAAAGGGCGAGAATATACCGCCTGTTGCCCCTTTCATAACGAAAAAACTCCCTCTTTTACGGTCAGTACCAGCAAACAGTTTTATCATTGTTTTGGCTGTGGTGTACATGGCAATGCTATTTCATTTTTAATGGAATACGATCATATGGATTATGTCGAGGCTATTGAAACACTGGCTTCTCAGTTAGGTCTAGATGTTCCTAGAGAAGGAGGGAATCAAGCGCCGAAAAAAAGAATAAGCAAAGACCTTTATGATTTAATGACCGATGCTAGTGATTATTTTCAGTTGCAATTAAAGGGATCAAGTGCAGCACTAGGGTATCTTGAAAATAGGGGGCTAAGCAGTGAGATATGCTCACGTTTTTTATTAGGCTACTCGTTACCAAGTTGGGATAATGCCTTAAAGCATTTGTCTGCCTCTTATACGCAAAAGCAAATTATTGAAACAGGCTTGGTGATAGAAAAAGACAATGGCGGGGCCTATGACCGTTATCGTGACCGCATCATGTTTCCTATCCGTAACCGAAAAGGTCAAGTGATTGGCTTTGGTGGGCGTGTCATGGGAGATGAAAAACCCAAATACATTAACTCACCAGAAACAGAGTTATTTCATAAAGGATCAGAACTTTATGGTTTTTATGAGGCTCGATATGCCACTAGAACGCTAGAGCGGATTATAGTCGTCGAAGGCTATATGGATGTGATAGCACTAGCACAATATGGGATTAGTTATGCTGTAGCTACCTTGGGAACAGCGACAACACAAAATCATATCCAACAATTATTTCGTTCTGTCCCAGAAGTTGTTTTTTGTTTTGATGGTGATAGAGCAGGAAAAGAAGC
>CAZQTJ010000233.1:1307-3985 GCA_964596035.1 uncultured Cocleimonas sp.
AGTATCGCTAATATTAAGAAAACATTATTAGATAATGCGCCAAGAGTTCCATTTAAGGTGAATAGAGTAAAGGATCGTGAAGTCCGTCACACACCTATTCGTTATGCTGTTACTTTACTGCTACACGATACATCATTAGTGCAATTTGTCGAAAATCCAGAACAAATTGCACTCTCTAACCTGTCAGGTGCAGATTTATTGACTACACTTATTGAAACTGTCGAGGAGAACCCCCATATAAACGGAGCGTCTCTTTTGGAACGGTGGCGTAACACTGACTTTGAAGCCTCACTAATCCGTCTACTGAAATGGCAACCAGACACCGATAATAAAGATGTACTGGCGCGAGAATTTCAGGACTGTCTGCGACAAATTCGTAAAAAGGCTAATGAGAAGAAACTAGAAGCACTGATACACAAAGAGCGAACAGCTGGACTAACCACGCGTGAGAAGCAAGATTTCTTGATTCTTTTGCAGGAGTAGTCCTAACTATCTAAAATGAATAGAACTGTCTTTGTCGGTAACAGCCCAGCTTTAATGGTGACCCATAAAACGTGTAAATAAACACAACATACAATTACATTAGCATAAAGCCTATGTAACAGATTTATTGAGCTTAAATTTCATTTGTTTTGATGAATATTTCTACCACCTATGGCGATATTTTAGAGACAATAATGAATTTTAGTGTGAAATACTGGTCTGTATTACATGGATAAATTTATGTTATAATGATCGATTAACTTTTTCGGAAACTCAGTCAGTATGAGCGAACAAGAGCAGAAAAAATCCAGTATAAAAGTCCTTATTGTAAAAGGTAAGGAACAGGGCTATCTAACCTATGCAGAAGTGAATGACCACCTGCCCGATACGATTGTTGATCCTGAGCAAATAGAAGATATTGTGACCATGATTAATGATATGGGTATCAAAGTCTTCGAGAAAGCGCCAGAAGAAGATAGTCTCATTTTGTCTGAAGAAGGCGTAACGGACACTGACGATGACGCAGCAGAAGAAGCGGCAGCAGCCCTAACAAAGATAGACAGCGAATTTGGTCGTACTACCGATCCTGTGCGTATGTACATGCGTGAAATGGGTACAGTTGAGCTATTGACGCGAGAAGGCGAAATTGAAATAGCCATTCGTATAGAAGAAGGGCTATATGAAGTTTATCAATCATTAGTTAAATTTCCTGCTACAACAGAGTATCTACTCGAAAGATTTGAAAAAATAGAAGCGGAAGAAGGGCGTTTGACCGATTTGATAATCGATTATGTCGACCCTGATGCAGAACGTCACATTATTCCAGTACCTGCCGCTCCCGTAAAAACTAAAGAAGCAGCAGAAGAAAAAAAGAAAGAAGAAGAGGAAGCTCCAGAAGATTTAGGTCCGGACCCTGAAATTGCTAGAGAAAAATTTGCTGAACTAAGAAGTCTGTATGAAGTAGCCTGTAAAGCTCGTGAGGCAAACGATGAAAAATCTTATACCGCAGCTCGTACAGCCCAAGGGCTAAAATTATTAGAGTTTAAATTTACCCCAATAGTGATTGATTTATTAGGGGGGCAACTGCGAGACATCATTACGCGTATTCGTGGTTTAGAGCGTCAAATAATGCGTATGTGTATCGATAAAGCGGAAATGAAACGTATAGATTTCGTCAAGAGTTTTCCTCAGAACGAAACAAATATTGAATGGTTGGACAAAGTTACCGCTAAGTTTCCTCAGTACAAGGACTCATTAGAAGTTTTTAGAGATGATATTTTGTTTTTGCAAGGGCAGTTAATCAAAATTCAAGATGAAACTAGTTTGTCGATTACGCAAGTAAAAGACCTCAATCGCATCGTCTCGGTTGGCGAAGCAAAAGCGCGTCGTGCAAAGAAAGAAATGGTAGAAGCGAACTTACGTTTAGTTATCTCTATCGCAAAAAAATATACCAACCGTGGCTTACAATTCCTTGATCTTATTCAAGAGGGAAATATTGGCTTGATGAAAGCGGTTGATAAGTTTGAATATCGTCGTGGCTATAAGTTCTCAACCTATGCAACATGGTGGATACGTCAGGCTATTACCCGTTCGATTGCAGACCAAGCACGTACCATACGTATACCTGTCCACATGATTGAAACGATCAATAAACTTAATCGTGTATCACGTAAATTATTACAGGAAAAAGGACGTGAAGGTACGCCAGAAGAGTTAGCTGTAGCAATGGAAATGCCAGAAGACAAAGTTCGTAAAGTGATGAAAATTGCAAAAGAACCTATCTCAATGGCAACGCCCATCGGTGATGATGAGGACTCAAGCTTAGGTGACTTTATTCAAGACGATAATGTGCAATCACCTATGGATTCGGCTACCTCATCAAGCCTTGGAAATACCACGCGCGATGTGCTTGGAAGTTTAACTCCAAGAGAAGCGAAAGTACTGCGTATGCGTTTTGGTATCGACATGAATACCGATCATACTTTGGAAGAAGTAGGTAAACAATTTGATGTAACACGAGAACGTATCAGACAAATTGAAGCAAAAGCACTAAGAAAGTTGCGTCATCCAAGCAGGTCAGATATGCTACGCTCTTTCTTAGAAGCAGGCAATGAGCCAACAGCTTCAAGATAACCCAAAAAAGGGCCTGTAGCTCAGTTGGTTAGAGCAGTAGACTCATAATCTATTGGTCGAAG
>CAZQTJ010000234.1:0-3972 GCA_964596035.1 uncultured Cocleimonas sp.
CAACAATACGTCAAATAAGAGCGTAGCCGAATTATTTCGTTACGCTTTTTTATTCGAAGCTAAAATATGCTTTAACAAACCCTCAGAAGCCGCCTCTACCATCTTAAAAACGTTCTCAAAGCCATTTCCACCACCATAGTAAGGGTCAGGAACATCCTTATTATCCCAGTCGGGTGCAAATTCCATAAAGCGATAAATTTTATGTTCTAAACCTGTAGGGGCAAGTTGTTTGAGGTCGTAGTAATTCGAGCTATCCATTGCGATAATATAATCATAGCGCTCAAAATCGTCTACTTTTACTTTCTGCGCGCGTTGGTGAGAAATATCGACCCCATAACTCATAGCCGTTGCTTGAGAACGAGGGTCAGGAGATTCGCCGATATGATAAGCATGAGTACCAGCAGAATCAGTGAATATTTTATCGCTTAAACCTTTTGATTCAACTAACTGCTCGAATACACCATGAGCAGTGGGAGAACGGCAGATATTGCCCATGCAAATAAAAATCACTTTTATATTGGCATTTTTATTCATATTCAATACGTTTATAAATTTGAAGTAATCGGATGCAATCGTTTGATCATTTCTTTGAACACTTTCGGACTCGCCGCGACTATATTGCCTGTTTTTAAATGGTCGCTACCGCCTTTTAAATCACCGATTAAACCACCTGCTTCTTGTACCATGAGTACACCTGCGGCGATGTCCCACTCGTGTAAGGTGAATTCCCAAAAGCCGTCATAACGTCCTGCGGCGACATAAGCAAGATCGAGTGCGGCAGAACCTGGACGACGTACACCTGCGGTATCGGGCAACAGCGCTTTCATACTAGCAAGATAAGGATCGACAAGATTTTGCTGGTCTTGGCGGTATGGCACACCCGTTGTTAGTAATGCACCGTTCATGTCACGACGATTTCTAACGCGAATGCGACGACTGTTTAAGGTTGCGCCTTCACCTTTAGAGGCGGTGAAGAGGTCGTCTTTATACGGGTCGTAAATCACCGCTTGGAATAATTTTCCACGGCGTTTTAGTGCAATAGATACCGCATAATGAGGAATGCCGTAGAGGAAATTGGTCGTGCCGTCGAGCGGATCAATAATCCATTCGTATTCTGCTTTTTCTGCGCCCTCTGCTTGGCTAGAGCCACTTTCTTCGCCTAAAAAAGCGTGATCAGGGTAAGCTTTTTTTAGCGTATCAATGATAATTTTCTCGGCATTGCGATCAACTTCGCTAACAAAATCATTAATTTCTTTGGTTTCAATCTGTAATTGGTCGATTCTATCGGCAGAACGGGCGATAATATCACCAGCTTGACGCGCTGCCATAATGGCGGTATTGAGCATTGGGTGCATGATGTGGGGTATCTTTTTTAAAGTAACAAGTGTCGCGGAGAATAACAGATAAATGAGTCTAAGTAATATCAGAATTGTATTGATTCAAACATCACACCCAGGAAATATAGGTTCGACTGCGCGGGCGATGAAAACAATGGGTTTATCTGACTTATGTTTAGTCAAACCCAAACAGTTTCCATCACCTGAAGCGAATGTGATGTCCTCGAATGCTGAAGATATTTTAGAGAATGCGGTGGTGGTGGATACTTTACAAAAGGCAATCGCAAACTGTCATGTGGTAATAGGCACAAGTGCAAGACATGAGCGTAATTTACAATGGGATACCTTTGATCCGCGTCACTGCGGAGAGTTTGTGGGTGAATGTTTAGCTGAGAATAAAAAAGTAGCATTGGTTTTTGGTCGCGAACGCTCTGGCTTAACAAATGAAGAGCTATCAATGTGTCATCATTTAGTACATATTCCTACTAACCCTGATTATAGTTCACTGAATGTCGCTTCTGCGGTACAAATTTTGAGCTATGAATGCAGGGTAGGGGCAAAAGATATAAAACCCCTCTCACATGCTATTGATGAAGAAATAATTAGCGCAGAGGATATGGAAGGTTTTTATCAGCATCTTGAAAAAGCATTGATTGAGGTGGAATTTCTAGATCCTGATAATCCGCGTTATTTAATGCCACGTTTAAGGCGCATGTACGGCAGAATAAGGGTGACACGTAGCGAGTTGAGTTTATTAAGGGGAATGACCTCAGCATTTCAGGGGCGTAAATTTACACGACGTAATCAATAGGGGGCGATATTGAGTATATTGTTTAGTTCGAGAAAATTAATTCAATCAGTTTTATTATTATCATGCTCTTTATTGCTTATTGGCGCACCATTGCTGTCAAATGCCAATGAAGAGGCGGATGTTTCTTTTAGTGAGTGGCAAGAAAATTTCAAACAATTAGCCATAGAAAAAGGCATCCCTAAAGATACGCTGGACTTAGCTTTTCAGGATATGACGCTGAATAAAACGGTCTTAAAGTTGGACAATAGCCAACCTGAATTCACGCGCTCTATATGGCGCTATCTTGATAATGCAGTCTCAGATGTACGTATTAAAAAAGGTAAAGCGGTATTAAGCCAACACCGTCGTTTATTTGAAGCTATTACTGATGAATACGGCGTGCCAGCAGAAATCATCATCGCTATTTGGGCAATGGAAAGTGATTTTGGTGGAAACTATGGCAATATGAATGTGATTCGCTCTTTGTCTACACTTGCCTATGCGGGTAAACGTAAACAGTTTGCACAAACAGAATTGTTGGCGGCTTTGCGGATTATGGTGTGTGAAAGTATACCGTTCGATAATATGGTTGGTTCATGGGCGGGCGCAATAGGTCAACCTCAATTTATGCCAACATCCTTCCAAAAATATGCGGTTGACTACAATAAAGATAATAAACGTGATATTTGGAATAATCTGGATGATGCCTTTGCTTCTATTGCTAACTATCTACGCGCCTCAGCTTGGAAAACAGGAGAAGCTTGGGGTTTGGAAGTTATTTTACCTAATGACTTTAATTGGCAACAACAAGCAATTGATAACCCTGAAAATAAGCCAATGACAATCTTAGAATGGAAGCAACGCGGTGTGACGTTTGCAAGTGATGAAAGTTTTGCAAATAATGATCAACTAGCCTCATTGTTTTTTCCCGCAGGGCATTTAGGACCCGTATTTTTAACCTTCGCCAACTTTGACGTGATTAAAAAATATAACCTTTCATTAAGTTATAGTTTAGCCGTGGGGCTTTTATCATCGGCGATTAGTAAAGATACGAAACTCGTTGCTGTATGGCCTCGTAACGATAAGCCCTTAAGCTATGATGATAAAGTCCTGCTGCAAACGCAATTGAAGGCAGCAGGTTTTGATGTCGGAAAAATTGATGGAAAAGTAGGTTCAAATACCCGTAAAGCCATTCGTCACTGGCAACTAAAAAATGGTTTAGCCGCCGATGGTTATATCACCTTGCCGTTACTTAGACGATTGAAACAAGGTTTGGAAGAATGATGGTTTTTCAGCTGATTTTTTCTTAGCATCTTTATCTTTATTCTCAACGGGCTTATTCTTTTCTGTCGGCTTACCCTCTTTAAGCGCAAGAATTTTCTTGATGATTTCTTCATTATCCCATTCACGTCCACCTGTTGCACTATAAGCAACTGTGCCATCTGTGTTTAAGATATACGTCGTGGGTAATCCCACTAGATTCCATTTATCAAGTGACTCACTTTCTGAATCTAAAAGCACTTGAAAATCAATCGGCGTATCTTCAATAAAGTCATAAACATCAGCATCTTCTTGCCCAACATCAATCGCAATCATCTCGATTCCTTGGTCTTTTAATATTTTCCAAGCACGATTCATTGAAGGCATCTCCTTACGACAAGGAGGACACCAAGTAGCCCAAAAATTGATAACAACAGGTTTACCAAGATACTCTTTGAGTGTATGAACCTTATCATCAAGGTCAATAAGCTCAAATGCAGGCGCAGTTGACTTGCCAGAGAGTTGCTTGAGCAAAGGACGTTCGGCATAAAGATAAACCGTTCCAAAAATAAAAAAGAACGATAA
>CAZQTJ010000235.1:0-3971 GCA_964596035.1 uncultured Cocleimonas sp.
TATTAATGATGAGAAGTTACGTTCCTAAATTAGAAAGGTAGTGTGTGTCCTCGAATAACTTGCTTTAATAAGTCGCGAAATTGTTGCTGTATCATGTCTAAACGTTGCTGTGTTCTTGCTTCAAAACGAAAAGTAAGGGTAGGGGTGGTATTGGAGGCGCGCACTAAACCCCAGCAGTCATCATAATCAATACGCAAGCCATCAATTAAAGTATGTTGTGCTAAAGGAAAGGTCGCCTGTTTTATAATTTTTTTCATTATCTTTTTTGCTGTTGGCGCATCATCAAAATACAAATGATATTCAGGTGTTGAGTAGCTATCAGGTATTTCAGAAAATACTTGGGTGGGTGATCTTTTAAAGGTGGATAATATTTCTAGCAAGCGTGCTGCGTTATATAAAGCATCATCATAGTCCGACCAACGATCACGTAGGATGATATGACCGCTAAACTCTCCCCCCATAATGGCATCAATTTTTTTCATGTGTGATTTCAGTGAAGAGTGACCACTGATACACATAGAAGGTTTTCCGCCAGATTGTTTAATTGCCTGAGGAAGGAGGAAGCTACATTTAACATCAAAGGCTATTTTTGCTTTTGGGTATTGTTTAAGAATGCTATTAGCAAGCAATATCATTATTCGATCAGGCCATAAAATTTTGCCATTTTTATCAACTGCAATCATACGGTCCGCATCACCATCAAAGGCTAAGCCAATATCTAGCTGTTTATTTATGACGAGTTGTTGTAACGCCTGTAAATTTTCTGGCTTGGTGGGATCAGGCGGGTGGTTTGGGAATGTGCCATCTAGTTCACAGTATAAAGTGTGTACTTCACATTTTAACTGTTGAAACAGTTCTTTAGCCATGACTGAAGCAACACCATTACTACAATCAACTGCTATTTTTAAAGGACGCTCTAGTGAGACATCATTAACGATAGCTTTTAAATAGGCGGGTAGAATATCGTGTATTACAATATCTTTTGGGGGTTGGGGGCTAAGTGTAAAATGCTCTGACTTAATAAGCTGGTATAAACTTTGAATATCTTCAGCACTTAATGGATGATTATCCATGACCATTTTAATGCCATTATGATTAGCGGGATTATGGCTTGCGGTTACCATAAGAGCATCATTAATCTGTAAATGTGATAGTGCAAAATACAATGCAGGCGTAGGGATAATACCTAAATCAATCACTTCACAGGCAGTATCAAGTAAGCCCCGTATCAAAGCTTTTGCTACATCTGGGCTAGTTGTACGATTATCCCTACCCAATAAAATGCGGGGTGTTTGTTTAGCTTGTAATAGCGTTCCAATGCCAAGACCAATTTGATAGGCATCTTGAGGAATAAAGTCTTTGCCTATTTCGCCTCGAATATCATAAGCCCTAAAAATTTCTTTAGAGATTTTCCCCATACTGTTTTACTCCACCTCTAAAAACGCGCACTTTATTATGAACATAAGGCATGTATTCTTTAATTATTTCTTTCCTGAATGACCAAAACCGCCTTCACCACGGTCGCTTGAATCAAAACTATCAACCTGATTTAAAGTCACTTGCAAAACAGGTACAAAAACAAGTTGTGCGATTCTATCGCCAACTTCAATGTCAAAATCGCGATGGCTGCGGTTCCAACAAGATATAAATAATTGCCCTTGGTAGTCTGAATCAATCAGTCCGACTAAATTACCAAGAACAATGCCATGTTTATGACCTAAACCAGAGCGCGGTAAAATGGTGGCTGCAATTGCAGGGTCTTTAATGTGTATTGCCAAGCCTGTTGGAATTAAAGTGGTTTCGCCTGCTTTAATCGTAAGTGTTTTATCAATACATGCCCGTAAATCCATGCCTGCTGATCCTTGGGTGGCGTATTCTGGAAGCGGAATACTGTCGCCGATACGAGAATCAAGCACAGTAAAGTCGATAGCGGGTGATGTTTTTATCATGGGGGTTAAATCCTTATTCCTTGGTGTAAATTATAGCGTTCTACGATGATGTCCATCAACTCATAAGCCAATAATTGTTTTTCTTTTTCTGGGAGTGATAGCTGTCCATCGCTCCAAATTATTTCTAATTGGTTTGTATCTTGATCAAAACCCTTCCCCTCACCAACAGGGTTCGCCACAACAAGATTGAGCTTTTTTTGTTCAAGTTTACGACGAGCATAATCCATTAGATGATGTGTTTCGGCAGCAAAACCCACCGTAAATAAAGTATCATATTGGTGACTAACATCGGCAAGAATATCAGCATTTTGTTTTAATTGTAGATGTAAATGCTCACCTGATTTTTTGATTTTCTTAGTGAATATTTCTTTGGTAGCAAAGTCTGATACTGCCGCTGTTGCAATAAAAATATCGGCTTTTGTTGCCGCTTCGGTCGTTGCTTTATGCATATCTTCGGCAGACTCCACGTTAATCACCTTTACGCCTGAAGGGGGCGATAAATTAACAGGACCAGAAATAATAGTGACCGTCGCACCTAAATCACGAGCAGCGATGGCAATGGAGTAGCCCATTTTTCCTGAGCTACGGTTGGTAATATAACGTACAGGATCAATCGCCTCGCGTGTTGGTCCCGCTGTTAGCAAGACGTGCTTTCCTTGTAGGGTTTGCGGTTTATCCATTAGAGTTAAAGCCGTTAAGCTTTGCATGACAAGCTCGCTAGGTTCTAGCATACGACCCACACCGACTTCTCCACATGCCTGCTCGCCACAATCAGGGCCATGAATTTTTATGCCCCGCTGCATTAATGTTTGTAGATTATCTTGAGTTGCAGGGTTTTCCCACATCAGCCGATTCATTGCAGGAGCAAGGTGTACAGGCGCATGGCTGGCAAGACAAACTGTCGTTAGCAAGTCATTTGCCATGCCGATAGACAACCTTGCCATCAAATCCGCACTCGCGGGAGCTATTAAAATCATATCTGCCCAGCGAGCTAATTCGATATGCCCCATTCCCGCTTCAGCATTTTCATCCAATAAATCAGTATGAACAGGGTTGCCCGAGAGCGCTTGAAAGGTTAAGGGGGTAATAAATTTTGTGGCAGCAGGTGTCATGCAGACGCGGACGCTTGCGCCTGTTTTAATCAGTCCACGAACCAACTCCGCAGACTTATACGCCGCAATACCGCCACTTATCCCTACAACGATGTTTTTATTTGTTTGCTTTGTCATACTAAAAATTATACCAAATTTCACAGGCTTAAACATTATGGCAATAACTGATTGGGCAATAGAAGATAGACCGCGTGAAAAATTACTGCAACGTGGCGCAATCGCATTATCGGATGCAGAGCTTTTAGCTATATTTTTACGCACAGGCATTAAAGGAAAAACAGCCGTTGATTTAGCCAAAGATTTATTAGCGGAATCAGGAAGTTTAAATTCTCTATTATCTGCTAGTGAAAAACAGTTTTGCTTACACAAAGGTTTAGGGCAAGCAAAATATGTACAGATGAAAGCAGTGGTTGAAATGTCACGGCGTTATCTGGATGAAAAAATGAAACGAGGCGATGTATTAAAAGATGCCTCTGACGTTGAAAACTATTTAAAACTCAAGCTACGTTATTCCCCTTATGAAGTTTTTGCCTGTGTTTTTTTAGATAATAAACATCGCGTCATTGAGTTTGAAGAGCTATTTCGTGGCACGATAGATAGTGCCAGCGTCCATCCTAGAGAAGTCGTTAGGCGCGTGATACATCATAATGCCGCAGCGGTTATCTTCTCCCATAATCATCCATCAGGCGTTGCCGAGCCTAGCCAAGCTGATCATCGAATAACAGAAAGGCTAAAACAAGCGTTATCATTTATTGATGTGCGGGTTTTAGATCATTTTATTATTGGTGATGAGGTGGTTTCATTTGCCCAGCGAGGGTTGATATAAATTTTTTGTGTGAAGTCATTCATGGCTTATTAAGGAAGCTCTGAATAACCTAGTTGAGTTCTGCGAGTTTACAAGGCTTCAAGT
>CAZQTJ010000236.1:0-3966 GCA_964596035.1 uncultured Cocleimonas sp.
TTTATGTTTGATTTTACTTATGGTTTTCCGCTTCTTATTGTCGTTGCGTTGGTTCTGTGGTCATGGTTTTCATTTTTCAGTGTTGTTTTTAGTGGCTAGTTTATAGCCTCTCCTCCTAAGCTAATTTCTAATCGCTGAAATGATAAAGAATGCCACTTAGCACCTCGGCTCTAAGTGGCGTTTTTCTTGTCGCATCTTTTTCAACATCTGCTATTTCAAATCGGACAAACCTAAGTTATTCCAGATAGTTTTAGAGGGTTCTGTACGGTTCATACTGTAAAAGTGTAAACCTGGCACGCCTTGACTCATCAATTTTTCGCACATATCTGTTACAAATTCTAAGCCTAGTTTTTGTATTGACTCAAGATCATCACCATAACCTTCTAAGCGCTTACGTAACCAACGTGGAATTTCTGCACCTGTGCCATCAGAAAAACGTGCTAACTGCACAAAGTTGGTAATGGGATTAATACCTGGTAGCACGGGTACGTCTAAACCTGCTTTTTCCAAGCTATCCATAAAGTAAAAGTATGCATCGGCATTATAGAAAAACTGTGTGATTGCTCTATCTGCGCCTGCATTCATTTTCCTGACAAAATTATCAATATCCGTTTGAAAATTAGGGGCTTGCGGGTGCATTTCTGGATAGGCTGCGACTTCTATCTGAAAGTAATCCCCCGTTTCTTTGCGAATGAATTCGATCAATTCATTCGCATATTTAAAATCGCCAATATCCTGCATACCCGAGGGTAAATCACCCCGTAATGCGACCAGACGCTTAATGCCATTTTCTTGGTAGGTTGAAAGTATTTCGCGAATATGCGCTTCACTAGAGCCTATACAAGATAGATGCGATGCGGTTGGTACGCCTGTTTCTTTTTGTACTTCTAACACCGTGTTCATGGTGCAGTCTTGCGTTGAGCCACCTGCGCCATAGGTTACTGAAAAGAAATCTGGCTCTAGTGCCGCTAACTCATTACGTGTTTTTTTAAGATTCTCCATTCCCTTATCGGTCTTGGGTGGAAAAAACTCAAAACTAAATGATTGTTTTTTCATGTTATTAACATCCTAAGTTTAGAGCAATAAAAAGCCCCTTCCCTACATAAGAAGGTGAAGAGGCTTTTAACTACTATGTTTTAGCAGAAGCTAATTAGTATCTGTAATGTTCAACCTTATAAGGACCAGACTTATCAACGCTGATATAATTTGCTTGATAATCAGTCAACTCGGTCAAGTTTGCACCAATCTTCTCTAGGTGTAAACGTGCAACTTCTTCGTCTAATGACTTAGGTAACATATAAACCTTGTTTTCGTACTTATCACCCTCTTTAAAGATTTCGATTTGTGCTAACACTTGGTTTGTGAACGAGTTAGACATTACAAAACTAGGATGCCCTGTTGCACAACCTAAGTTGACTAAACGACCCTGAGCTAATAGCAAGATGCTGTTTCCGCTGGGTAGTTTGATATGATCAACTTGTGGCTTAACTTCTTCCCACTCGTATTTTTCCATGTCTGCTACAGCGATTTCATTGTCGAAATGACCGATATTACAGACGATAGTCTCATGCTTCATTTTAAGCATATGCTCTTCAGTAATAACATGGAAGTTACCTGTCGCGGTGACAAAAATATCAGCTTGATCGGCAACATCATCCATTGTTACCACACGATAACCTTCCATCGCTGCTTGCAATGCACAGATAGGATCAATCTCTGTCACCCAGACTGTCGCGCCTAAGCCACGTAGCGATTGAGCGCAACCTTTGCCCACGTCACCATAACCTAAAACAACCGCAATTTTACCCGCGATCATTACGTCTGTTGCACGTTTGATTCCGTCAACTAAAGACTCGCGACAACCATAAAGATTATCAAACTTAGACTTTGTAACAGAGTCATTGACGTTGATAGCAGGGTAAATTAACTCGCCTGACTTTTCCATCTCGTATAAACGATGCACGCCCGTTGTGGTTTCTTCGGTAACACCTTGGATATTTGGGCGGATATTTGAGTACCAATTTGGCTCAACTTTTAACATCGCTTTGATGGAGTTATATAGCGCAACTTCTTCCTCACTTTCTGGATTATCTAGTACCGAAAGGTCAGACTCTGCTTTTGTACCTAACTCGATTAACATGGTTGCATCGCCACCATCATCAAGAATCATGTTTGCCGTGTCGCCATTGGGCCACATGAAGATTTTATGTGCGTAATCCCAATACTCATCTAATGTCTCGCCTTTAGTAGCAAAAACGGGCACACCTGAAGCTGCAATCGCTGCTGCTGCATGGTCTTGCGTTGAGAAGATATTACACGATGCCCAACGTACTTCTGCACCTAACGCGGTTAATGTTTCGATTAACACAGCCGTTTGAATTGTCATGTGTAAAGAGCCAGCAATACGCGCACCTGCTAATGGCTTCTCTTCACCGTATTTATCACGTAAAGCCATCAAACCAGGCATTTCATTTTCTGCGATATTTAATTCTTTACGTCCCCAATCGGCAAGACTTAAGTCTGCGATGATGTAATCATTACTCATTTATTGATATTCCTAATATTTTTAAAACATATAGCAACCCGTATGAAGTTTGCGCAATACGGGCTACTTGTATCTGTGTGATATGGGGCTATACAGCCGCTTTTAGATCATCAACCTTGTCAGTTACTTCCCAAGGCAAACCAATATTTTCACGTCCAAAGTGACCATAAGCCGCTGTTTGACGATAGATTGGTTGTAGTAAATTCATCATAGTGACGATGCCATAAGGGCGAAGGTCGAAAACTTCACGAACAATCGCTTCAATTTTCTCGTCGCTCATTGTGCCTGTGCCAAATGTCTCGATAGAAATAGAAGTAGGCTCTGCAACACCGATTGCATAAGACACTTGGATTTCACAACGCTCGGCAAGACCTGCCGCAACGATATTTTTAGCCACGTAACGACCTGCATAAGCCGCTGAACGATCAACTTTTGAAGGGTCTTTTCCAGAGAAAGCACCGCCACCGTGACGCGCCATTCCGCCATAAGTATCAACAATAATCTTACGACCTGTCAGACCGCAATCGCCGACTGGGCCGCCGATAACGAAGTTACCTGTTGGATTAATATGATATTGCGTATCGCTATCTAGCCACTCAGAAGGAAGAATTGGCTTGATAACCTCTTCCATTATGGCTTCTTGAAGGTCTTTAAGATCCATAGGATCATGCTGTGTAGAAAGTACAACCGCATCAATCGCAACAGGTTTAGCACCTTCATAACGGAAAGTGACTTGGCTTTTTGCATCAGGACGTAAAAAATCTAGCTTGCCAGATTTCATTAACTCTGCTTGTTTTTCGACAAGACGATGTGCATAGGTGATTGGAGCTGGCATAAGCACGTCTGTTTCGTTACTTGCATAACCAAACATTAAGCCTTGATCGCCTGCGCCTTGAGATTCTTTATCTTTACGATCAACACCCATTGCAATGTCAGGCGATTGCTGACCAAGTGCATTAAGGACAGCACAAGAGTCGCCATCAAAACCAATTTCAGATGAGGTGTAACCAATGTCGTTTACCGTATCACGAACAATTTTTTCGTAATCAATCATTGCGCTAGTGGTAATTTCACCTGCCAACACCACCATGCCCGTTTTAACAAGCGTCTCACAAGCAACACGCGCGTTAGTGTCTTGCTCTAAAATAGCATCTAAAATAGCGTCAGAAATTTGATCGCACATTTTATCGGGGTGACCAGCAGATACAGATTCGGATGTGAATAAATGATTCCCAGCCATATTTAAGTTCTCCTTAAAGTGTGACTGAGCGCCGTTGCAATGTTAGAAAAAAGCTATTTGAGCCTAGCCTTATCGCTTATTGTTATCGCTTATTTTCAGCTAAACAATCGGAAAGGTCGCAACGCTCCTCAAATACTGGCAACGTAATTTACACTAATTTTATTTTGTTGAATAGATGAAA
>CAZQTJ010000237.1:0-3942 GCA_964596035.1 uncultured Cocleimonas sp.
AAACGCAACGAAATTTAAACCTGTGAAAATTCCAGATGCAATACGCGAGGCTATGAACATTGCATGATAAATGTTGTATCAGGATTAGTCGCCTACAGTTATTCATAAGAAGAAATCCTCTCTTAACCACAACAGACATTACTAATTTTTAATAGACTGAACAAAGTTTCTATAAAGAATCAAACTATAATGCTTTGTTGAGTTGGGCTACTTGGATTTTTACCCCCCCCTATTTTATCTGTTAAGGAGATACTACGTGTCTATCGACAACACTATTTTAAAACTGATTACCGAGGCGAGTTTAGTTGTGCAAATCGTGATGGCGATTTTAGTGCTTGCTTCTTTAATGTCATGGACATTGATGCTAGCTAAGTCGTCTCAACTTTCTGCAGCTAAACGACAGTTAGATAAGTTTGAGGATCGTTTTTGGAGCGGTGTTTCATTAAAAAAACTTTATGATGATCTTGCACACAAGTCGAAACAACGGGGATTGGAGAAGATTTTCTTTAGTGGTTATCACGAGTATTTGCGAATTTATCAGAATGATAAAATCACCCATTTACCGATGGTGGCGACGGCTCAACGGGCGATGCGTGTGGCGGAGTCACGCGAGCTTGATCGACTGGAGCAAAATTTATCGTTCTTAGCGACGGTTGGCTCTATTAGTACCTATATTGGTTTGTTTGGTACAGTTTGGGGCATTATGAATTCTTTTATCTCTTTGGGGCAAATGCAACAGGCGACCTTAGCGGTGGTGGCACCTGGTATTGCAGAGGCATTAATTGCTACGGCTGTTGGTCTGTTGGCGGCGATTCCTGCGATTGTGGCTTATAATCGTTTTAGTGATAAGGCGGATCGTATTGCGGTGCGTTATGAGAATTTTCGTGAAGAGTTCACTTCTTTATTGGAGCGTCAAACACTCCCTAATAAATCATAGGTTGGCGCAATGGCTAGAAAATGTAAACGCAGACGCGCGATGGCAGAGATGAACGTAGTGCCTTATATTGACGTGATGTTGGTACTGCTGGTTATTTTTATGGTGACTGCCCCGATGCTACAGTCAGGCGTGGAGATCAATTTGCCTGATACAGAAGCGCAAGCTATTCATACGAATAATCAAACGCCTATTATTATTTCGGTAAACGAGCGTGGTAATTATTTTGATGATGAAGGCTCGCAGATACGAATTACTGAACTTAGACCGTATTTAGTAGGTCAACTAAAAAATACAACATTAGGCAATACTCAATCCACTAAGTCTGCAACTCGTCCTGTTTATATCAGAGGCGATGAAAATGTCGCTTATCGCTATTTGATGCAGGCAATGGTAGCGGCACAGCAAGCGGGTGCTAAAAGTATCAATTTAATGTCTGACCCTAAGGCTGACAACTAAAAACACATGATAACAGAATTACTCAAACATCCCCGCGCATTAATAATGGCAGTCGCAATTCATGTGATGATTGTGATGGTGTTTGTTGTCAGTTTTAGTTGGACTGAGCCACCTGTAGCACAGGAGGCGGGCGTTCCTGTACAGTTGATCCAAGAGATTCCACCGCTTGCTTTAAATCAGCCTGTAAAATCGTATCAAGCACCTATTATCACAAAAGAAGTGCTGGATACGGTACAAACAAAACCTAATATTGCTGAGCCAGTCGCACAAACACCGCCAAAATCTATCATCAACAATAGCGCTGCAATTTTAGCCGCTCAAAAAGCAGCGGAACGATCACGTAAAAAAATAAAACAACGTGCAGAGAAACGTCGTATAGAAAAAAAACGCAAAGCCGCCGAAAAAAAACGTAAAAAAGAGAAACAAGCAGCAAAAAAGAAGGCTATCGAAAAAGCTAAAAAAGAAAAGGCGTTAAAGAAAAAACGAGAGAAACAGAAGGAAGTCGAAAGGCAGGCGATTGCTAAAAAAGAGAAAGAACAAAAAGAGGCTGAAGAAAAAAGGCAACAAGAAGAGGCTAAAAAAGCCGCCATAGCTAAAAAGAAAAAGGATGAGGCTGATAAAAAGAAGGCAGAAGAAGCTAAAAAATTAGCCGAAATAAAAGCCAAAAAGGAGGCTAAAGATAAAAAAATCCGTGAAGATTCTTTAAAGAAATGGAAGGAAAAGAAGCGTAAAGAAAAAGAAAAGAAGAAAGCGGATGAAAAGAAAGCTAAAGAAGCCGCTGAGAAGAAGAAAAAAGATGCCAAACTAGCAAAAGAAAAGGCGGAGAAAGCGAAAAAGGCGAAAGCTGAGGAACAAAAAAAACAGAAGGAAGAGGCAACAAAGCAAAAAGCGACGGCGGTCGCTAAGAAAAAAGCCAAGTCAAACTGGGGATCGAAGATCATCAGTCATGTAAAACGCCGTTGGAACCCGCCGCCTGGAACGCGTGGCATGTCGGCAGAAGTGCGCATAACCGTCTCGCCTAGTGGTTATATACGCGGTCCTGTTAAAATAGTCAGTTGCGACGGACACCCTTCTTTCTGTGACTCGATTAAACAGGCTTACAAAGATGCAGAACCGTTACCACGTCCTAGTCGAAACGATTTGGATCGTAACTTTTTAATAACAATGGATGATCAATAAGAATGACAAATAATAAAATGCCTTGGTTTTACACTCTGTTTTCCTTGCTGTTAATTGTTGTGCTTTCAAGTAGCGCGAGAGCAGAACTGAGGTTACATATTTCTAAAACAGCGAATGATGGCATCCCCATTTTAATTGCACCCATTGATGGTGGCGTCAATAGTATTATCGAAGCAGACTTAAAACGTAGCGGACGCTTCACCTTGATAGATGCCAGTAAAGGTAGCAAGTTATCAGGGTTTGGGGGCACTTTACCTGCGGCCGATTTACAAGCGACAGGGGCTGAATATATTGTTCGGGGCAGAGTGACAAAAGCAGGTTTGGATGTCGAGTTAGTTCGTACAGCCGATGGCTCGCGTATTGCTAGTTATCGCATTGGTGTTGTCTCTAACCATCGTCGCATTGCACATAAAGCAGCCGATAAAATTTTTGAACGTATCACACGCAAAAAAGGTGCTTTTGATACT
Organism: uncultured Cocleimonas sp.; assembly: GCA_964596035.1. Classification (GTDB taxonomy): domain Bacteria; phylum Pseudomonadota; class Gammaproteobacteria; order Thiotrichales; family Thiotrichaceae; genus JAGLBW01. The sequence continues at coordinate 3,040 of CAZQTJ010000237.1, forward strand.
CGCTTGGCCTATGTAACAGCAACGGGGCAGCGACCTCATAAGACGTACAGACTCTATATTTCGGACTCCGATGGTCATAACCCACATACTATTTTAAGCTCGGATCAACCCATTATGTCGCCTAGCTGGTCGCCCAACGGGGCGCAACTTGCCTATGTTTCTTTTGAGCGTGGTACATCCGCCATTTATGTACAAAATATATTTACAGGTCAAAAACGCCTCGTATCAGGAAGAAAAGGGATTAATGGCGCACCAACGTGGTCGCGTGATGGCTCCCGCTTAGCCATAAGCCTTTCGGTTGATGGTAATTCAGAAATTTATATACTTTCAGTTAATGGTGGTACGCTTAAACGCTTAACAAATGACCGCGCTATTGATACAGAACCCGCTTGGAGCGGTAATGGTCGAGATGTTATTTTTACCTCTAACCGTGGCGGTACGGCACAACTTTATAAAATACCTGCCAGTGGCGGAACAGCAAAGCGCATGACCTTTATCGGAAAATATAACTCGGCTGCAGATATTGTTGCCAACAAGATTGCTTTAGTGCGCAAGAATTATGGTCAATTTCGTATCGCCATCATGGAAATGGGGGGCGCAGGGGCTGACATTATTTCTACAGGACGATTTGACGAGTCACCCGCACTTGCTCCAAACGGCACAATGATTGCTTATGCAACCCAAGTTAAAGGCAAAGGAAAGTTAGTTGTCGTCAGTGATAACGGTAAAGCTAAGCAAGAACTTTATGCTCCTGAAGGTGATGTTCGTGAACCCGCTTGGTCGCCTTATATTCGCTAAAACTTATAGAGAACACGCTACCCCCCATAAAAAATATCACCTAATTAAATGAGAGAAAACAATGAATATCACAACATCAATATTACCGCGCCTAATTCCTTTATT
>CAZQTJ010000238.1:0-3908 GCA_964596035.1 uncultured Cocleimonas sp.
CGACGATAGGCGTAATGCTCGGAGGGTTTCTCTGGGTGCTGAATTTCTTCTGGTTCTGGCTGGTAGGCATAGGGAATGGGGATATTATTGTCTTCTGCAAACCTTGCGATTGCCTCGCCTGCGGCTAACATGCACTCCATGACTAATAAGCGACTACCCGTCGTTGAGTAGGGTGTTACTTCGATTTCGCCATCTTCTACTTTGATATTCACTTCGGGCAAGTCCAGCATTGCGGCATTATTGTCCATGCGTCGCTGATGATAACGCTCGGTGACTGCTTTTATATCGGCAAACGTTGTCTCTAGCTCGGCATCGGCATCATCATAGGTCGTGCGAGTGACTTTTAAGGTGGAAAAGCAGACTTCTATATTTTCTAGCTCACCTTTATCGCTGACTTCAAAACCTATCGATAAGGCAGGACTTTGTTCTTGCAAGCCCAAACCTAAACGTTCGGTAATACCTGCGGGTAACATATGAATGACTTGATCAGGTAAATAGATATTTGTTCCACGGTTACGCGCCTCAATATCTAACTCAGAATCGGGGGTGATAATGGATGAGGCATCGGCAATGTGTACCCATAAACGATTACCGTCTAATGAAATGGCATCATCAGGGTCTTGGTTGCCCACATCATCAATCGCCCATGCTTGCATCTGTTGAAAATCACGGCGCTCACATTCAACCGCGTCTGGAATATCCAGCTCAGGGTTATTCATATCAACCCCCATGCGGCGCGGCCACGGATTGTATTCATTGTCCCAATAAGCGAGTTTTAATAATAGCTTATGCGCATCTTCTTTGGTTTCACGCACCCCAACCGTTTTTAATAGGCGACTATTTTCACGCTCTCCACAGGCAAGTTGCTCGACTTCCACTAAATGCGTGCGGTCATCATCAATTATCTTGCCTGCTTTTATGCGTTTAATGAAAGCATTCCACGCCTCTTTTTTTGCTTTTTTAGCGTCACGCTCTGCTTTTTCTATTTTGATCTGTTCTAAAGGGCGCGCATTAATGGCATCAATATCACCCTCAAAATAAAGCCCATCAACTACTAACATCCAGCTAGACCATGCTGTTTGTGGCGTATATGCGTCGTATAAATATTCAGATAAATCCTCTAACGATACCGTTTCTCCTTCTAATAACTCTAAGGTTTCTTCGAGAGACTCTAAATCAGTCGGCAGGCTCATATCCAAGGTATCAACCTCTTTAAAAGGACCTGGATGTAATAATTTAATATCTTTATCTCGCACGCGCTTGGTGGTTTTAAAAAATAAAATATCAATTTTGTCGCTAACTGCGGTCACTATCGCCGCTTTGCTTTTGTAATAGACCAAGGCACCTGATTTTATCTCTGACATTTATTTTTTCTGCGTAAATTTGAAGGGTGCTTATAGTAGCGCACAAGCGCTATGTTTGTAATGCTATCAATGGACTGAATCACCATAAACAACGCTATCTCGCCAGTAAGCTTACGAATAGGTGCATTAATCCCTATACATCTCAACTATTATTTTATTTTCCACTACACTCTTAGCCTTGAGGAGCGTTTTAAGGGTATACATTTAGCTGTGTGGAAAAACTATAAACAAAATCTAATGCCACTTATTGCCAGCCTGTGCTTGCTAATTATCATTAGCTTGTTGTATCTGCAAAAAATTCCTTCTACTCAAGCATTTTTGCAACGCCTTAATTCGATTGTTTATGATTTACGAATGCGTACAACATCCACTGAAAAGCTCAATGACTTCACCCCAATTTATATTGTTGATATTGACGAGCTTAGCCTAAAGCAAGAGGGGCAGTGGCCTTGGAGTCGTCAAAAAATAGCCTTATTAATTGATAAATTACATCAAGCAGGTAGTGCCGCTATTACTTTAGATATTACCTTAGCAGAGCCTGAAACAAACCCTGTTGATCTTATTAGCCCTGTATTAGCGCAGAAAAAACCTGAATTATTAAACACAATGGAGTCTTTAAGAACCCAACTTGATGGCGATTTACACCTTGCGACCACAATGGCAAATAAAGAGGTGGTTTTAGGCTATTTATTCCATCCTTATTCTGACTTCACTAAAGGCTATATTCGCCCTTCTTTGGTAGAGAATAATACGCCATTAAGCCAACTCAGCAGTCTTAAAATGCAGGGGTATACTGCAAATACACCTCTCTTGGCGCAAGCTGCCACACAAAATGGTTTTTTTACGGTGCAACCCGATAGCGATGGTGTGGTGCGTAAAGCCGCTTTAATTTTAGAACATAAAAATAAAATTTATACTTCCTTAGCCGTCGAAACCGCTAAAGTTTATCTTGATGCCAAGCAAGAGCCTTTAACACTTCGTAGTAAAAAAGTTGCCAATGTCAATACCATCACCCATGCCGAGCTTGCAGGTCAACGCATTCGCACCGATCCCACAGGTCAGATATTGATTCCTTATATTGGAAAAGCGCATAGTTTTCCTTATATTTCCGCAACTCAGGTGCTTCGCAATCAAAAAATTCCTGATCTTACCGATGCCATTGTTATTATCGGCACGTCGGCACAAGCGCTTGCCGACCTCCGAACCACACCACTGCAAACCAGCTATCCTGGGGTTGAAATTCAGGCGACACTGATTCATGCCTTGCTCAACCCAGCGTTAATTCCTTATTCGCCAGAGTGGAAAGATGGCGCAACTATCGCCCTTCTAGCGACATTAAGCGTCTTCATGATGCTGTTATTTCCCCTGTTGCGCCCGCTTAACTTAATGATTATTGGCTTTATGTTATTAGCGATAATCACAGGCGCAAATCTTTGGCTATGGCATGTGCCACGTATTAATTTTGATCTTGTTCTACCTGCTATGTTAATTATGTTAAGTGGCTCTATTTTTGTATTGCATCGTTTGCTTCAAGAACATAATCAACGACAACTTATTCACGATATGTTTGGTCGATATGTTCCTGTGGGACATATTAACCGTCTATTAGAAAGCCGAGAAGCGATTAATATGGACGGAGAACGTCGTGAAATGAGTGTTTTATTCTCTGATATTCGTAATTTCACTGCATTATCCGAAGGTCTTAGCACACAAAAGCTGAAACAATTTCTTAATATCTACCTCACTCCCATTACTGCCATTATTTTTAATCAACAAGGCACAATTGATAAGTATATTGGTGATTTAGTCATGGCATTTTGGGGCGCTCCCCTTGATGACCCTCAGCACGCGGAACATGCCGTTATGGCAGCATTAGAAATGCGTGATAAAACACGCGCTATGCAGAAAGAATTTCAAGACTTAGGATTAACTGAAACCGTCTCCGCAGGAACGGGAATTCATACGGGTGAAATGAATGTTGGCGATATGGGGTCAAGCTATCGACGCGCCTATACTGTTTTAGGTGATGCGGTTAACCTTGGCTCACGCTTAGAAAGTTTAACCAAACAATATGCGATTTCAATACTCACCAGTGAAGAAACAATGCAACGATGTCCTGCCATTATTTTTCGGCAAATCGACCATGTACGGGTAAAAGGACGACAAGAACCCGTAAAAATTTATGAACCACTTTGCTTGAAAAAAACGCTAACACCAACATCAGAGCAACAGATTATTAAACACAATACGGCATTATCCTCTTATTTTTCTGGAAACTGGGGACATGCTCAACAAGAATTATCATCCTTATTTGAATTAACGAAAGAACCACTTTATCAAGTTTATTTGCAACGTATGCAGCAAAGTGACTTTCGCGCACCTGATGATTGGGATGGTGTATTTACCCATACAAGCAAATAAGGAATGAGCACGAAATAAGTTCCCGATCTTATAACGCAGAATTTTTATTTCAGATAGGATGATCTCATAAGGAACATAGTTGTTCTACGTGACGAATGAGATCATCCTAGCTGGGATAAAAAA
>CAZQTJ010000239.1:0-3905 GCA_964596035.1 uncultured Cocleimonas sp.
TTTATATTATTTTTTATTCTAACGCCGAGATAATGTATGAATACGCTAGTTCTAGGTGGAGCTAAATCAGGAAAAAGCTTATTTGCAGAAACCTTAGCGATTCAATCAGGTAAAGAGTTAGTTTATATAGCGACCGCTCAATCCCATGATAATGAGATGGAGCAACGTATTTCTTTACACCAGCAAAGACGTGTAGAACAAAATGTAAATTGGATAACAGTAGAAGAGTCGATTGCTTTAGCGAAGGTAATTCAACAAGAGTCTTCATATAGTCGTTTGATTTTAATAGATTGTTTGACATTGTGGATGAGCAACCTGCTGGTGTCTCTTAATGAAGACAAGCAACAAACAGAAATTGAAGCTTTGTTTACGTGTTTGGAAAAGTGTCCGTCAGATTTGATTTTTGTGAGTAATGAAACAGGTTTAGGAGTTGTTCCTATGAATCATCTAAGCCGACAATTTATTGATTTGTCAGGTAGCCTACATCAAAGAATGGCACGGTGTTCCGATAGAGTTATAATGACAATCGCGGGATTACCTCTCGTATTAAAAGGAAGTTATTAATGTCGCTAGAATGGTTGCAACATCCTGTCTATTCCCTTGATAATGTTGCTCGACAAGAGGCAGAAGCAAGGCAGACAGTATTAACCAAACCTGCTGGGTCTTTAGGTGTGCTAGAAACGTTAGCTATTCGGTTCTCTGCATGGCAAGGTGTGTTAAAGCCAGAACTAGATAATGTACATATCAGTATTTTTGCCGCAGACCATGGTGTGGCAGAAGAAGGTGTTTCTGCTTTTCCTCAAGTTGTTACAGGGGAGATGGTAAAAAACTTTGTGCGGGGCGGTGCTGCCATTAGTGTTTTGGCAAAAGAGAATCATGCCAACTTAGAAATTATTGATGTAGGCGTGAAATATCTTCCTGAATTAGATAATGTTATCCATGCCCGTGTCGCTAATGCAACACAAAATATTGTATCCAGTGATGCGATGGATACAGAGCAATTACAGCGTGCATTACAGGTAGGAAAAGATGCGGCAGAACGCGCAAAATTAAGTAATGCCCAGTTATTTATAGGCGGTGAAATGGGTATCGCCAATACCACTAGCGCTACCGCAATGAGTTGTCAAATACTCGGTTTTTCAGATATTGCCGAAATGACAGGTGCTGGAACAGGTTTAGATAAAGCAGGAATAAGACATAAAACAGACGTTATCACATCAATACTTGGGCGCTATAAAAAAGAGTTTAAGCACGATGATAACCCACTGACTGTTTTGCGAGTCATGGGGGGCTTTGAAATAGCGGCGTTAAGTGCTGCTTATAGTCGTTGTGCGCAGTTGGGGATTCCTATTCTTGTGGATGGATTTATCACCACAGCAGCAGCATTATTGGCAATAAAAATGAATAAAGAAGTAGAGCAATGGATGATATTTTCACATTGTTCCGCAGAAGCAGGGCATACTAAAATACTAGCAGCGTTAGGGGTAAAACCACTGCTTAATTTAGAGATGCGTCTTGGCGAGGCAAGTGGTGCGGCAATCGTTATCCCCGTGATAAAACAAGCACTTGCTTTACATAACAATATGGCTACTTTTGCTGAGGCAGAGGTTTCCAGTTAATCAAAGGTCTTTGTGCGACGATATGATGAGATGAAAAGTGTTTGTTTTTATCTGTCAGTTTTTTTACAAGGGGTTTAATTAGATTTATTTAGAGAATTAATGTTAGCAAAAACAACTATTATAGACTTACTTCGTCATGGCGAAGTAGAGGGTGGTGAAATAATCCGTGGAAGCACCGACGATAAGCTGACTGACGAAGGCTGGTCGCAAATGCAAGACGCTTTGCAAGGTGATATTAAGTGGGATGTTATTATTTCATCCTCTTTATTACGTTGTGCAGAGTTTGCAGAATCTTTAGCTGATCAGGAAGGTGTTAAGTGTGAAGTTACTGAAGACTTGAAAGAAATCGACTTCGGTGATTGGGAAGGGTGTACTCGTGACGACTTAATGAAAGAAGATGATGGAGCGTTAAAGCGTTGGTGGACTTCACCTACAAAACACACTCCTCCTCAAGGTGAAGATTTTCATGACTTTCGTGGGCGTGTTTTAAAAAGTCTAAAACATATGATTGAGCAGCATGAAGGAAAGCGTATTTTAGTGATTACTCACGCGGGTGTCATTCGTGTTATTTTAATGTATATCTTAGGTATGCAAGAAGAAAACCTATTCCGTTTAAATGTAGATCATGCCAGTCTATCTAGTATACGTATGTTTCAAGATAACTCGGGTGAATGGGGGACGTTAATTTCACATGGTTGTTCTACGGAGTAAGGGAGAGTGTAAGCTTTAGCTTTCCTTTTCTGCCTGTTGATGATGAGAAGTTACCTCGTATAAACTATAACTATCTGAAAAAACACTAAAAAATTATTTGGTTTCTCATTGTTATAAGCTAATATATTAGAATTTACAAATATAAGACTATACTTCTAGGCTAAATCTCATGTCACCTTTTGCAAAGACCTTTTTCATTGCACAAACTTTTTTAACACGTATACCCACACCAAAAATATCGGATATTAGTGAAAAAGAACTTTCTTATTCGATACTTTATTATCCTGTTATAGGGTTTATTATTGGGTTATTTCTACTGCTTTTTACTTATCTTTTTACTAGCTTCGTTGGTGATAATGCATTTTCTGTGGTTGCCGCTATTGTTGTGGCGTTATGGGTGTTAATAACAGGTGCTTTACATTTAGATGGCTTGGCAGATACTGCCGATGGTTTTCTTGGTGGGGGTGTTAGTACCGAAAAAACATTAAAAATAATGAAAGATCCCGTTTCTGGTCCAGCAGGAATAGCCAGTATATTGTTAGTTCTATTGTTAAAATACACCGCTATATTGGCAATACTAGCGGGAGATTTGAGCTTATGGGCATTACTTTTTGCACCGATGGTAGCAAGAGCATTAGCTATTGGCTTATTAACCTATAGCCCTGTATCTCAAGATACAGGCTTGGCTTTTGATCTTAAAAAAGTAAATTTTCCTGAGCTGGTAGCAACCATTTTATTGTTAGTGGCTATTGTTATATTTTTCGTGACAAACCTTTATGTTTTGATAGCACTTAGCCTACTGGTATACGCAATACGTCATTGGGCCATCGCTCGTTTACAAGGTGTAACGGGAGATATTTTGGGGCTTGTGATTGAGATAACAGAAGCACTCTTTTTGGTAATGGCTGTTTTAGCGTTGTCTTAACTTTTCTTTGCTTTTATCAGCTCTTTATTTGTCACAAGATAGTCTAAAGGCACGTCCCATTTTTCAGGGCTTAAATTATTAACAAGCTGAAAATCATAAGCAAAACCCATAAGCGTTGGTTTTGTATTGATGGTTAAACTTTTTTTAAATTCAAAGCTACGGTCATAATACCCACCGCCCATACCAAGTCTATTTCCTTTTCTATCCATTGCGACTAGTGGCATAATCACTAAATCTAATGCTTCCAGAGGAATAATATCCTTTGTTTGATGAAGTGGCTCTGGAATACCGTACCTATTATTTTTATATTGTGTTTGGCTGTCTATTTTTACAAAGAATAAATGATATTTTTTTTGCGATGATAGTAAGGGTAAATAAAAATTTTTATCACTGTTTTTCATCAAAGAGAGAGGGTTAGCCTCACCTTTAACGGGCGTATAAAAAGCAATATGTTGTGCCAACTGGAATACGGATGATACGCGTATTTGCTGGCAAATATTGTGAGAAAGTATTTCTCTTTGTGTTGTATTTAGCGCTCTTCGCTGCTGTTGAAGCTTAAGTCTTAGTTTATTTTTTTCTAAATTTTCATCCATAATACAACTATATTCCCAAGCATAAAAAAAGCCAACAAGAGTTGTTGGCTTTTAAGG
>CAZQTJ010000240.1:0-3894 GCA_964596035.1 uncultured Cocleimonas sp.
ATTCGTAAGGCGGCGTAATATTATGCAGAATTCCTCGCACTTTGAATCACACCCCATCGTGGGATGCTAAAAAATCAAAATTAGACTTTCTATCCAACATTTAAGCGATATATTCCGTTAGTTGCATTTATGATTGTATAGAATTTAGCATTTATTGGTTTAGCACTCCACCAATATTGATTTAATGGGTTTAGCGAGTCAGGAATAAGTACAAGGCTGTTCAATGCACATAAGCAGGATTATGAAAACAATACCCGCTTTATATTCCCACCAATAAAGCGTTTCAAAGAATAAAAATCAAAGCGTGCAATTAACTGATCGCCTACGGCTATTCCTTCGGCTTCATTATAAGTATGAAACCCTAGCGCCTTCTTATCACAATCAATCGTAGCTATTTTTTCTTCTTTATAACCGCCCTCTATTTGCAATATTTTATTGATATTGGTGCGATAGCCATAGCGTTTGCCGCTATTTTGGGAGAGTCTTAAAATATCGCCCTCTCGATGTATAAATTTCCCTGCCATTCGCGCACTTTTTACATCGCTTATAACAGGGTCATCATAGAGTTTCTCAAAGGGCTGATTAAATAAATTCTGAGTTTTATAGATAGAGAGTTCATCGTCATAATATGCACCTGTGATTTTCTCGCTGGTAAATAAATACCATGCATCATCATGCTTTAATAAGGTGCTATCGACGGCTTGTATATTATCTATTAAGGTTTTCTTTTTCTGCCATTGATAGGGAAAGGAGGTGCATTCATACAGGTCAATCGAATGGTTGTCGCCACTTTCAGGGATCATGTAAAAAGTATTATTTTCTTCAAAAACGAAGGGATAAGAGAGGTGATAATCTAACTTTAAAATAGTTTTCGCATGAGTTAATTTTCCCGATTTAATATCTAACTCGGCTACGGCTAAATAGCCATGATAATCTGCAAACTTTAGTTCTTCATAAAACACATAATATTTATTATTTTTAAAGATAATAAAAGGATCCGCCTGAAACACTTCTTTCGGTGGAATTATTTTATGCCAACGCCCTTTTGCATCATCTATCTGCTTATAAACAATCACCCATTGCATAGGTATAAACATTTTATATAACATTTTAGCGAGAAAAAGTGCCTTGTAAAATAGACGCTCTAGCAAAGATAGCGATGATTTATTATAAACTAACGATTTTTTGTCAATACCTAAACGCTGACAAATAAGGCTTATTTTATCTTCTGTATTTTGTACTGTATTAAAAAAGGAGACTCTATCGGGCGCAAGACTCACTTGTTTGATTGGCTTAAATGCACCATCAACTTCTTTTAAAAAAACAAGTTCGATTTGATCGTAAAATAAAACGGCTTTATAAACACCGCGATAAAGGCTATCGCTATGTGCAATCTTGAGCTTATAGTTATTATTTTTCATTAGCTGGTTTTTTTAATATCAAGCTGATCGGAGCATGTCTGCCTATCGTTATGTTGTTGATATAGCGTCTCATAAAGTCCTTCGTGCTGCATAACTTGTTGTTTTAAGGTGAATTTATTTAATACACGTTGTAGCGCATCTTCCCCTAATTGTTTAAATGCTTGCTTATCCATTTCTAATAATGTTTGCCACGCTGTTGCCATCGCCTCATTATCATTAACAGGAACAACACGACCTGTTGCTTTGATAATAAAATCATTATCACCTACATTGGTTGCCACACAAGGCACGGCAGATGCCATTGCCTCACCCAATGTCAGTGGAAATGCTTCGCCAAAAGAGGTTAAGGCGGCAATATCATAGGCATTGACAATATCGGGAATGTCTTCTCGATTGCCTAGCAGGTGGATATTTTCTTGTAGACCGTATGTTGCAATTAAGTCTGTTAATGCTTGATTGTCAGCATCAATATTTGTGCCGACCATAATAAAATGTGTGCTTGGATGGGACTTCGCCAAAATGGCGGCTGAGTGAATAAATCCAAGGTGATTTTTTACAGGATGAAAGCGGGCTGTTATGCCGACGACAAAGCTATCTTTAGGAATATTCAGCTCTTTACGAATCATCGACCTTGCTTTGTTATTAGGATAAAAACGCTGCGTATCGACACCATTAGGAATAACTAGCGATTTTTTATTGTTAAAACCCCAGCTTAGGTGTTGCTCGCAATTTAAGTGAGAGACATACATTAATACCTCAGGCAATGATGACATCAAGCCCCATAGTCGTAGTTGCAACTGTTTACGCAAGGATTCTTTACGGTAGTTTTCTAAACCTTCATGTACCGTCCAAATCACGGGTGGTTTTTTAGCTAAAAAGCGGCGCAGAACAGAGCCTATCACGCCACCTTCATACATTGTTCCATGAATCACATCGGGGTTAAATTCTTTTAGCAGTGTGTATGCTTGAGCAATTGCTCGCGGTTTCTTTTTTACATTAAGTGCGTAAACAGGAATACCAAGATCACGAATGCGGTCTCCTAAATAAGTATCTCTATCTAAACCAATGACCATCAGCTCAAATTTATTTTTATCAAAAGCACCCAATAAACGCATTAACTGCACTTCTGCTCCGCCTGTTTCTAAACCTGTTGATATATGTGCGACCTTAATCATTGCATCACCTTGTTTTAATTTTTATGACCTCAGAATATATAAGTATAAAAATTCTGAACAGTCTCAACTGATAAAGCGTCTATAAAATAACGGTGAAATTTGGGCATCCTTCATATGTCGCTTTACACTTTATTGGCTATTTTCGTCGCCCGTATGTAGCCTAAGCGGAATACGGGAGATCGTAGCAACGCGCTATCCCGTATTACGTAAACTTCATACGGGCTACAAAAGTGTAAACTACTTTTTTAATATATGAAGGATGCCGAAATTTGCATGTAAAACTCAACAGGTAAAAAATACTCGCCACCAGTCATTAAAATTTAAGCAGTTTATCCATCTCTTGTTGGATACTTTATGCCATTATCATGTATCCTATGCGCCATATTAATAATTGATTGAAAAACTTATGAGAAAAGGAATTATCCTCGCGGGAGGAAGTGGTACACGTTTACATCCACTCACACAAGTCGTCAGCAAACAACTTATGCCTGTTTATGACAAACCAATGATCTACTACCCTCTGACAGTATTAATGCTTTCGGGTATTCAAGATATTCTTATTATCACGACGCCGCATGATAGCCAGCAGTTTCAAAATCTCTTGGGTGATGGTTCTCAGTGGGGACTAAATATCCAATACACGATTCAACCTGAGCCTGAAGGACTTGCACAAGCTTTTATTTTAGGACGTGAGTTTGTCGGTAATGATCCTGTCACACTTATTCTTGGTGATAATATTTACTACGGCGAAGGTTTGTCTGAACGCTTACAATCTGTTGCCAAACAAACATCTGGCGCGACTGTATTTGGTTATTATGTCACTGACCCTGAGCGTTATGGCGTTGTTGAATTTGATAGCAATGGTAAAGCTCTTAGCTTAGAAGAAAAGCCGCTTGAGCCTAAATCCAATTACGCCGTTACAGGTTTGTATTTTTACGATAATGCGGTGCTAGATATTGCAAAAGACATCAAACCATCGCCTCGTGGTGAATTAGAAATCACCGATGTAAATAAGGTATACCTTGAGCAAGGTAATCTTGAAGTCGAAATGCTAAAACGTGGTACTGCTTGGCTCGACACTGGCACACATGCCGCCTTACTGGATGCCGCTAACTACATTCGTATTATCGAAGATCGTCAAGGTCTTAAAATTGCCAGCCCTGAAGAAGTTGCATGGCATATGGGATTCATTAGCACCGAGCAATTACTCGCACTGGCTGTGCCATTAAAGAAAAGTGGCTATGGGCAATACTTAATTAATATTGCAAACACCCCATCACAACCATAAAAATAATAAG
>CAZQTJ010000241.1:0-3863 GCA_964596035.1 uncultured Cocleimonas sp.
AATAATCATTTAGGGGAAAATAATGAGTTTAATGGATGTAAAAGAAATTCGTCGATTTTTAGCACATCGCTATCCAATGCTATTAGTCGATCGTGTGACACAATTTGAGTCAGGAAAGTCATTAACCGCAATTAAAAACGTCACGATTAATGAGCCTTTTTTTAATGGACACTTCCCTGATGAGCCGATTATGCCAGGCGTATTAATTATAGAGGCAATGGCTCAAGCCACAGGTTTATTGGGCTTTCGTACTATGGGCGAAAACCCACAAGAAGATACTCTCTATATTCTTGTAGGAGTCGATAAAGTGAAGTTTGTGAAACAGGTTGTGCCTGGAGATCAACTTGTTTTAAAGGCAGAAGTCTTGCGTCATAAAGGCAAATTGTGGGTGTTTAAAACAGAGGCGCATGTCGATGGAAAATTAGCCGCTAAGGCTGAAATAAAATGTGCGGCAGTTGGAGGAGATGCTTGATCCATCCAACCGCTATTATTGAGACGGGCGCAGAGGTGGCAGAAGGCGTCAGCATTGGCGCATACTCCGTAATAGGCGAGCATGTCAAAATTGGCAAAAATACATGGATTGGTCCACACGTTGTTATTCAGGGGCATACCAAAATAGGTGAGGATAATAAAATTTATCAATTTTCATCTATTGGCGAAGTTCCTCAAGATAAAAAATATGATAATGAAGCCACGACATTAACCATAGGTGATCGTAATGTGATCCGTGAATGCTGTACCTTTAATACAGGTACCGTTCAAGATATAGGAAAAACCGTTCTAGGTGATGATAATTGGATTATGGCGTATGTTCACTTAGCGCATGATTGTGTCATCGGTAATAACACCATTTTTGCAAATAATGCCACATTAGCAGGGCACGTCACCATTAAAGATAACGTTATTTTAGGTGGTTTTACGCTGGTACATCAATTTTGTCATGTCGGCGAATATGCTTTTACGGGTATGGGCACGGCAATTACGAAAGACTTGCCACCCTATATGGTGGCGGCAGGTATTCCAACCGAGCAACACGGTATTAACAAGGTTGGTTTACGTCGCAGCGGGGTTTTTGATAGTGAGGCACTAAAACGTATCAACGATGCACATAAAATTATTTATCGTAAAAAACTTAAAATTAAAGATGCCGTAGCGTTGTTAACTGAAACATACAGTCATCATGACGATGTTATGCTAATGGTTGATTTTTGCGCTAATTCAAAACGTGGTATTTTACGTTAAATGCGTATTGCTATCGTTGTTGGCGAAGCATCTGGAGATATTCTAGGTAGCCGACTTATTAAATCATTGCATCAACAGCACCCCGATATACTTTTTGAAGGTGTTGCAGGAGCTGAAATGATAGCAGCAGGTTGCGAGCCACTTTATCCAATGGAAAAACTAGCGGTGATGGGCTTTACAGAAGTGCTACCACGCCTACGTGAACTGCTAAAAATACGCAAAGATTTAGTACATCGCTGGCAAAACAATCCCCCCGACGTGTTTATCGGCATTGATGCGCCAGACTTCAACCTAAAATTAGAAGCTTTACTACAGCAGAAAAAAATACCAACAATTCATTATGTTAGCCCTTCTGTTTGGGCATGGCGTGAAAGTCGAGTGAAAAAAATCAAAGGAAATATTGATTTAATGTTGACGTTATTTCCTTTTGAAGTTGATTTTTATAAACGACATAAAATTCCCGCGAAGTTTGTCGGACACCCCCTAGCTGATGAGATTCCTTTGCACTCCGATAAACAAACGCTGAGAAAAAAGCTGAGTTTAAGTGCAACAGCGCATATTCTCGCTATTTTGCCTGGTAGTCGCACAGGGGAAATTAAGCGTTTAGCACCTGATTTTCTACAAGGCGTGAAGTTACTTCACCAAAAGCATCCCGATTGGCAATTTGTCATTCCTTTTATTAACACCAATATACGCCAACAGTTTGCCAACTTACAGCAAACGATCGCGCCCGATGTTCCTATTGTGTTTGTTGCAGGACAATCGCGTAAGGTTATGGCGGCAGCAGACCAAATATTAATGGCATCAGGCACGGCAGTTTTAGAGGGTATGTTAATCAATCGCCCGATGGTCGCAGCATATCGAGTATCCGCTCTAACCGCCTTTATTATTCGTCGTTTGAATATGATAAAAACAAAATACTTCACATTACCCAATAATCTGTGTGATGAGTTACTTGTTCCTGAGTTAATTCAAGAACAAGTGACCGCTGAAAATATAGTGAAAGCCATAGAAAAGCAGTTTCTCCAAGACAAACAACAGCGTGATTACGAAAAACAACGCTTCCATGATATGCACTTGAGTCTACGTCAAAATGCGAGCGAACAAGCAGCGAAAGCAATACTAAAAATGATTAGTTAAATTCGTTATGAAAAAAAGCCTGATTGAAAATACACCCACTAACATCATTATGGGCTTCCTTGGAGCTGGCAAAACGACAGCCATTCTTAAGCTGTTAAAACAAAAGCCAGCGAACGAAAAATGGGCTGTGCTTGTCAATGAGTTTGGTTCCGTTGGGATTGATGGCGCAATTTATTCGTCACAAGGTGTTGCCGTAAAAGAAGTTGCAGGTGGTTGCATGTGTTGTGTCGCAGGGGTTTCAATGCAGGTCGCTATTAATGCTTTATTAAAAACGATTCGTCCTCAGCGTTTGTTAATAGAGCCAACAGGCTTGGGTCATCCTAAAAAAGTATTAGATACTTTAAGGGGCGAAGGCTTTCGTCGCTCTTTACACTTAAAAGCCAGTATTTGCCTGCTTGACCCCAATAAGTTAAAAAACACGCAGTACACAGAGCATGAGAATTTTATTGATCAAATTGCTATGTGCGATGTGTTGATTGCCAATAAAATTGATTTAGCCGATGATGAGTCTTTGCAACGGTTTGATAAATTGTCTCATTCAGCTAATCCCCCGAAGCAATTAGTTGCAAAAGTCCAATTTGGACAATTGAAGCGAGAGTGGCTTGATCTTGAGGCTAATCTTGAGCGACAAGCGGTCTATAGTGACCATCATGTGAACGGCTCTACTAATGATGGCTTCCAAACCTTAGCATGGGAATTTGATAATCAAACGATATTTGACCTCTCAATACTTAAAAACGCTCTGGAAAGGCTAAAGCTTGAGCGAGTAAAAGCGGTGATAAAGACGACTAAGGGATGGTTTATTGTTAATGCACAGTCTGATGCAATTAATATAATGACTGCCGATAATAGCGCCTCTCTGCAAATATCAAAGATAGAAGTCATTCATCCTTTGTTGGATAAGCAATTATTAGAGCAAGAGTGGATAGTATGCAAAACAGTGACGTAACAAGATTAATAGCAGGTGTTGATGAAGTTGGACGAGGACCTTTAGTAGGGGCTGTGGTTGCCGCAGCGGTTATTCTTGATCCTAATCATCCTATTGAAGGCTTGGCTGATTCTAAAAAACTAAGTGAGAAAAAGCGTGAAGCCTTATCAATAGAAATAAAAGAAAAATCTTTAGCATGGTCTTTCGGGCGGGCAGAAGCAGAAGAAATAGATGAGGTTAATATTCTCCAAGCGAGCTTGTTAGCGATGAAACGAGCAGTAGAAGCTTTGCCGATGAGACCAGATCATGTGCAAATCGATGGTAATCGTTGCCCAGAGATGGATTATTCGATGGAGGCGATTGTAAAAGGTGATACTAAAATCGCAGCCATTAGCGCCGCTTCAATTATTGCTAAAGTAGCGCGAGACCATGAAATGAAAGTGCTAGATAAGCAATATCCTGAATATGGCTTTGCTGCTCATAAAGGTTATCCAACAAAAAAGCATCGAGAAGCACTGCTTGAGCATGGTGCAATATCAGAACATCGCGTGAG
>CAZQTJ010000242.1:0-3859 GCA_964596035.1 uncultured Cocleimonas sp.
GTGGAATCAATAACTTGTTCATCATGCCGTAGTAGCCTCACGGATTCAGGAATATATCTTCTACTGGCATATGTATTTCTTTAGGATGACCTATAAGTAACACACATAAAAAAAGGATGCCTAGGCATCCTTTTATAATTTGGCGGAGCGGACGGGACTCGAACCCGCGACCCCCGGCGTGACAGGCCGGTATTCTAACCAACTGAACTACCGCTCCAAATATTCAAAGTTTGGTGGGTGATGAGAGACTCGAACTCCCGACAACCGCCGTGTAAAGGCGGGGCTCTACCAACTGAGCTAATCACCCATTAATTTGTGTAAACACAAAATAACGAACTTTACTAATATAATCTAAACAGACGTTCGAATTAAAACGCTTTTATTCTTTACTAAACATATAAAGAGGATGCCGAAACATCCTCTTATAATTTGGCGGAGCGGACGGGACTCGAACCCGCGACCCCCGGCGTGACAGGCCGGTATTCTAACCAACTGAACTACCGCTCCAAATATTCAAAGTTTGGTGGGTGATGAGAGACTCGAACTCCCGACAACCGCCGTGTAAAGGCGGGGCTCTACCAACTGAGCTAATCACCCCTCAACCTGAGAGCGCGCTAGTTTACGGCATCTTTTAATGCTTTACCAGCCTTAAATGCAGGATTTTTTGATGCTTTTATTTGGATAGCTTCGCCTGTACGAGGATTACGTCCAGTACGCGCACTACGGTCGCGAACTAAGAAGGTTCCAAACCCAATAAGTGTCACCTGATCGCCTTCTTCTAAGGCACCAGTCACAACTTCAACAAAGCTTTTATAGGCACGTTCAGCATCAGCTTTTGTTAAACCTGATTTTTCAGACATTGCTTGTACTAATTCTGACTTATTCATATTTACATCCTTTCCTTTGAGTGTACTTAGGCGACGAATAGCTATACCTGAATCCATGATTTCAATGCAGATTCAGATATACTTAAATTCCTCATGAAAATAAGCATAAAAATTTTTATATTTATACTAAAAATAGATTTACCACAAATGAAGCATTTGACTTTAATAAAAGAAGAATTAAATTTCAGAAAAATTTTCTTCAACTAGTATAAATGACATATACCACACCGACCTAGATTGTGCTGTACTTTAATAAATAGATAACTTGCAATCAAGCATAAATGTATTTAATTCACGAAGTTAGTAACAAAAACCATAAATTACCTATCATTAATAAAAAGCCAGTTCAAATTTATTAAGATTTAATACAAAAATAGTAAAAAGTATACAAATATAAAACCTATGATATAGGCTTTATTATATGGATTTTCTTCCAAAAAAATCTTACCCAAACCTCTTTTTATTTAATGCTTTTTATCGCAAATATACTTCATTTCATTCTCTATGAAAAATAAAAATAAGCGAGAAATATCAGACCAAAACACTAATGGGCGATGGTTTTCTCCGCATCTTTAACGATAGTAGCTGACTCACAAGATACAATCTCAGACAAGCCGTCTTCATCATCACCGCTTAAAGGAGCAGGCAACGATTCCAGCGCAAGCTCAAGCACTTCATCAAACCATTTAACTGGCTTAATGCTGAGACCCTTCTTTATATTCTCAGGCACATCAACTAAATCTTTTTCATTATCAGCTGGAATTAAAACAACGCTTATCCCCCCTCTATGAGCAGCAAGGAGCTTTTCTTTTAGCCCTCCTATTGGCAACACCTCCCCTCTCAAGGTTATTTCCCCTGTCATTGCCACGTCTGCTTTAACAGGAATACCCGTCATAGCAGAAACAATTGCAGTTGCCATTCCTATGCCTGCACTAGGGCCATCTTTAGGGGTAGCTCCCTCTGGAACATGTATATGTACACTATTTTTCTTTAAAAACTTAGAAGAAAGCCCTAGCTTAGGCGCTCGGCTTTTAACAACAGTCTCAGCAGCCTGAATTGACTCTTGCATTACCTTTCCCAAACTACCTGTACTCTTAACACCACCATTCCCAGATAAAACAACGCTTTCAATAGTTAACAACTCGCCACCAACTGATGTCCAAGCAAGACCAGTTACTTGCCCTATCTGATTTTCTTTATCAGCACGACCAAAGTCAAAACGTTGCACGCCGAGATATTTCTCAATATTTCTAGCGCTCACTGCAGATTTCTTTTTCTTTTTTAATAAATGATCTTTTATTGTTTTTCTACAAATTTTTGATATCTCACGATCTAGGTTTCTTACTCCTGCTTCACGCGTGTAATGACGTATAATTGACAATATAGCACTATCACTAATAGTCAATTCACCTTTTTTTATGCCATTCGCTTCAAATTGCTTTGGCATCAAATAGTTCTTTCCTATATTCAGCTTTTCATCTTCCGTGTAACCAGGAATATGAATAACTTCCATTCTATCAAGCAAAGGCCCAGGAATATTCATGCTATTTGATGTCGCAACAAACATGACATCCGACAAGTCAAAGTCAACCTCTAGATAATGATCTGCAAAGGTGTGGTTCTGCTCTGGGTCTAATACTTCAAGCAACGCTGACGATGGATCTCCACGAAAATCAGCCGCCATTTTGTCAATTTCATCTAATAAAAACAAAGGGTTTTTAGCCCCTATACGCGACAAGTTTTGAATGATTTTACCTGGTAGCGCGCCGATGTAAGTGCGACGATGCCCTCTTATTTCAGCCTCATCACGCACCCCACCTAGAGCCATCCTTGTATATTTCCGACCTGTAGCTCGTGCGATTGAACGTCCTAATGATGTTTTACCCACCCCTGGAGGACCAACCAGACAGAGAATAGGTCCTTTTAATTTTTTCACACGCTGTTGAACTGCTAAATACTCAACAATACGTTCTTTCACTTTATCTAAACCGTAGTGATCAGCGTCTAAAATATCTTGAGCTTTCCCTAAATCTGCAATAATTCGAGATTTTTTCTTCCAAGGCAGACCAACCATCCAATCAATATAGTTACGAACAACTGTTGCCTCGGCGGACATTGGAGACATCATTTTTAATTTATTGAGCTCTGATTCTGTCTTTTCTTTTGCTTCTTTCGGCATTCCTGCCTTTTTAATTTTCCCCTCTAATTCATCCAGCTCATTAGGAACTTCATCCATATCCCCCAGTTCTTTTTGAATAGCCTTCATCTGCTCATTCAAGTAGTACTCACGCTGGCTTTTTTCCATTTGCTGTTTAACACGACCTCGAATACGCTTTTCGACTTGCAATAGGTCAATTTCACCATCGACTAATTCAATCAACTTATCGAGACGCAATTCTACTTCGAGGATTTCAAGTAGTTCTTGTTTTTTCGCGACCTTAAGACCGAGATGTGATGCCACCGTATCTGCCAATCGAGCAGGCTCATCAATACCAGATAAAGATGATAATACTTCGGTAGGTATTTTTTTGTTTAATTTCACATACTTGTCAAACTGAGAAACCAACATTTTACCAAGTAATTTTAGCTTACGCTCTTCAGTCTCCACATCCAAGGGAGTATGTTGTTCCACATCAGCGGTTAAATAACCCTCATCAACACTCGTTGCTACTATAGAGGTACGCTCAATACCCTCAACTAACACCTTTAAAGTACCATCAGGCAACTTAAGAAGCTGTAAAATAGTGGCAAGTGTTGCTACAGAATAAATATCGTCAGCACCTGGGTCATCAACTTCTGCGTTTTTTTGGGCAACAAGTAATATCTGCTTACCATTTTCCATTGCAACATCAAGCGCTTTAATAGACTTTTCTCTACCCACAAAAAGCGGAATAACCATATAGGGATAAACAACCACATCACGCAGTGTTAAAACAGGAATATTTTTAATAATATTAGTCTCAGGCATACAG